>NZ_JBFRSN010001271.1:0-3079 GCF_041473595.1 Vibrio sp. 10N.222.46.A1 | reverse complement strand
AAATTAATATAAATATCAACAAAAGTAACCCCCCTATTTCTCATAATTAGAACCAATCTAAAACAAATGTTGTTCATTATTCCAATTATGTTCAATTTCGTGACTCTGTAACGTAAATTGCTCCCAATCGATAACATTTATTGTCTTAAAATGTTATCAATTACTAAACAAAGTGATATTAAAACACCATAGGTTAATTGCGCGATTGCATATAAATACAATTGCACACCAATTCAGCTTGTATAATATTTCTTAAGAATTGACGAGAGGATATAATCAATAGATCTTCATTCTTTGGGTATTGAGTCTTTTATATTAAACACTTCCAATAAACCACCAATTGAGAGAATACAATCGGTCACTGATACTAAACCTGCACCTCCCACCTCCGAACCAGCACAACAAAAGACTCTATTATGATGCTCTAGAAAGCTCAGGTATAGACGAGTTAATATTAATATCAGACTAAAGATCTTGGAGAATTGTTCCGCAAATCTCAGAAACAATGCTAGCCATTGAGTGCTACTATCTTCATAGAATTAATATACTAACTAACGGATACCTTATGATTAAGTTCGCTGTAATTGGAACCAATTGGATTACAAAGAAATTTGTTCAAGCTGCTCATGAATCACAATCGATGCAACTTGCTGCGGTTTATTCACGAAATCTGGCCAGCGCGGCACAGTTCGCCCAAGAATTTAACGTTGAAACGACGTATGACTCACTCGACGCATTGGCAAATGACAACACAGTTGAAGCCGTGTACATCGCTTCACCAAACTCACTGCACTGCGAGCAATCTATCTTGATGATGGAACACGGCAAGCATGTCATCTGTGAGAAGCCTGTCGCATCGAATATTGAAGAAGCAACACACATGTTTGAGGTCGCTCAGAAGAACGGGGTGGTGCTGTTTGAGGCGTATAAATCTCAGTATCTACCGAACTTTGAGCAAGTTCAACTCGGCTTAAAAAAGATAGGCAAAGTGCATAAAGCGCACATCAACTACTGTCAGTATTCATCGCGTTACCAGAAATACCTAAACGGCGAGAACCCAAACACCTTCAACCCAGCTTTCTCTAACGGTTCATTAGTCGATATTGGCTTCTACTGCGTAGCCGCGACTTCTGCTCTGTTTGGTGAACCTGAGAATGCGCTGGCTTCGGCAAAGCTACTTGACTCAGGTGTGGATGCGCATGGCTGTGCGATCTTCCAGTATCCAGAATTTGATGTAACCCTTGCGCACTCTAAAGTCAGCGACTCTTACGTACCAAGCGAGATCCAAGGCGAACAGGGAGCGATCATCATCGATCACATTGCAGAATGCACCGACGTTAAGATTCGCTATCGTGATGGCACGGTAGAAAACCTTACTCAAGCACAAAGCGAAAACTCCATGAGTTACGAGGTCCAAGCCTTTGCAAACTGCATTGCTGGTGACAAAAGCACCCAAGCTCAAGCCCAACTGCGTGCTTTAACCGTTGCCAAGTTAATTACAGATATGCGTCAGCAAGTTGGTGTCATTTATCCCGCCGACAAATAACACCCCAAGCATGTTAACCAACTGATTTTTAAGAAATGCCGATTTATGCATAACTAAATTTAATCTTTACGACAAATAACCGGATTAGTTGATTGGGATACCATCTGTTTAAATCCGCGTTCGATATCTGTCGTATTTATTTATTTTATTGAAGGTGTGTAAAGTGTTTTCAGTTGATGATCGCGTTGTTGCAACAAAAGGTGTTGAGCTAGGTGAAATGGTAGTAATTGGCCTAAGTGCTGGTGGTGGCTACGTTCATGTTACAACAGTAGAAGGCGCAATAATGACGCTTACTTACCCTGCAAAAGACCTTAAAAAAGCATAGTTTAACCGCTCCGCTCTTTTAGTAGTCACTCTGCTAAAGGTAACAAAATTGAGGCTTTGGCTGACTTCATTCTTCTACATTAGAGTGAGCAGCCAGAGCCTTTTTTGTGCCTGTAATTTACCCACCAGTTTCCCCTCTAATTTACTCATTACAATAACGTCCAATCCAACGGACAATAGAATTCAGTAAAGAGTATCTACACTAAATACTTATTGTCTGTTAGTGCATGCTGTTTATTAGTGCTAAGCGTTTACTGGAACTTGGCATTTATTGATGCTTAGTATTCGTAAGAGTTTCTGGTACATTAGCATTATCTTATACTTGTAATGACCATAAATGAGGGAAGCTATGAAGCTTTACATTTACGACCACTGCCCTTTCTGTGCAAGAGTTGCCTACATTGCTCAATCTCTTGGCTTGAATATCGAACTTGTTTCTGTGGATTATGATGATGCCCAAACCCTTATCGATCTGATCGGTAAAAAAATGGTGCCCGTCTTACAGAAAGACGATGGTTCTATCATGGCCGAAAGCCTAGACATCATTGCTTATTTCATGGATTTGAAATCAAATAATGAGCAACGTGAACCTTCAGAGCAGGCTACTCTTTTCCAAAGCCGAACTTTCCCTCTCACTCAACAGATCGGACGCCCACGTTGGTGGAACCTCGACTTGGCTGAATATCGTTCGGCTGGAGCAAAAAAAGCTTGGCGTGTTAGTAAAGAGACCGAAGGCTTTAATTTTGAAGAGCTCTTAGAAAAGACCCCACAATACGTTCAACTGATTAACCCATTGCTGAAAGATGCAGAGCTTCTATTGGAACTAGAGAATGGTGAATCATCGCTACCTTTGGTTGATCAAGCTCTTTATTTCTCAATGCTTCGCGGTTTCTGTGTCGAACCAAGTATCGAATGGCCACCAGCACTTGAACATTGGCTCGAAAAACAGAGCAAAACGCTTAGCATCATGCTGCTTCGCTAATTTGTTGAGTCGTTAATAGTTAATAGCTAACAACCAGCTAAAAGAAAAATCGAAGCTCCCCGAACCATTGTCCGTACGAGCTTCGATTTTTATGACTCAATTGTCTTTTTCTACAACAAGCGCCTTCTCAAACCTGTACGTTCCAAGATTCGTGTCGAAATCTCTTCAACAGACAGTGACGAGGTGTTGATGTATGGAATGGCTTCACGTCTGAACAACCCTTCAAC
>NZ_JBFRSN010001270.1:0-2831 GCF_041473595.1 Vibrio sp. 10N.222.46.A1 | reverse complement strand
AGGGATATAGATCATCCTAACTGCCATTCAAAGTCTGAGAAAAACTGCCAAACTAAGCTTAATAATGTGTTCACAAAGGCATATGAAGCGCTAGATGTTGACTTCGACCTTTCTCAATATGATTCGAACAACGATAATAGCATCTCAGCTCAAGAGCTGTCAGTCATGTTTGTCTTTGCTGGGAATGACAAATCTAGTGGTACACGAAAAACCCCGACAATTTGGCCTCATAAGTATGCTCATAGCACTGTCGAGATCGATGGAAAACGCATTAGTGCTTATTGCTTGTTCGCCGATTATCAAGGTGACCATCAGTCAACAATGGGGGTGATAGCACATGAGCTTGGACATCTGATGTTAGGACTTCCAGATTTATATTCTTATCAGCATGATGGTTCTATTGGTCATTGGGGGTTAATGGGAGGGGGCAGTTGGGGGAGAAAACCGACGGATCAGTATGCTGGCGAAACTCCGGTCAACATGTTGGCTTGGAGTAAAGAGGCATCTGGTTTTTTAAAGCCGAAAGTTCTCTCCAATAACGGGAGTATTGAAGTTGGTACAATCAAGGGTGAAAGCGTTATCCACCTTGACCCTTACCTTAAACAGTTTGGGCCTCGTGCTTATGTGGAAAATAGACGCAAAAACGATTATGACCAAGCGCTCCGTGGTGAGGGGTTATTAATCACAGCCGTGAATATAGATAACCAATTCAATAGTTCTGGTCCGATGCAAGTACAGGTATTCCAAGCCGATGGAGAGGGGTTATTAGAAAATGGATTCTCTTCTGGAGACTCTGGCGATGTCTTCCCAGGTAGAGAATCGGTTACCAATCTCTCCGATGATTCAGAACCTTCCTTAACAGCGATTACGGCGGGGCGAAAGACGGATATCTCAATAACCAATATTGTTAGCGATGATACCAAAGCGAGTTTCTCTTTGTTGGTACCTAACACCAACAACAAATCATCTTGGGTAACCTCTTTTGGGAGAACATACCCACGTTATGACGCGAATATTAATGTTCTAGGTTTCCCCATTGATGTGGTCAAGGGAAACCAAAGTATTGGAGGAATTCACTTTTACGCGAAAGCAACGAGCGCCGCGATGCCGATGTTTTATCGTTTGGTGGAATATCCATATCAATCAAGATTCGGCAATGCAGTTATTGACGAGCAAGCAGCTCGATTGTTACACAGAGGCATCGCGAGGCAGGGCGGCGGACAAATCATTTTCGACGAGAAAATTAAGCTTGGGCTAGGCACAAAGTTAATTGTCTTAGAGATTGAGAATGGTACCCCTGAATACTCAACTCAGTTTTTAGATGCGTATTTAGGGGATGGACAAAGGAAAAGTCAATTTTCAGGATCTATTTCTGATTACAAAACTCGAGGGTTGAGTCGCGGTTTCGGTCAGAATTTCCCTTTTGCAGCGCTTTTTGAGTTGCCAATAGATGCGAGGCCAATTGCTGTCGATGACATGATATCGACCGAGGAAGATACCCCTTTTATGCTTAATTTATTGGCTAATGATATCAATTTACCGAAGCCAAATAATTACTCTTTTGAAATCGCTCAGAAGCCAATGAAGGGCGTGATAAAGGATGGAACCTACTTCCCAAAGGTTGACCAGTTTGGCCGTGACAGCTTCACATACCGTTTGGTAGATAAGCTAGGGTATGAGACGGATTTTGCTAGTGTGGAAGTTGATATTAAGCCTGTGAATGACGCGCCAAAGTTAACAATAGATAGGCTCGAGGTGACGTCTAAGCCTGGTGAAACTGTTACTTTTACGGTAACCGATATTACCGACGTCGATTCTTCTGAACATGAAATTATGTGGTCTCAAATTCAAGGTCCAAGCCTGAAATTAAGTGGATCACGCTCCAAAGTCCTACAAGTGATAGTACCTAGTGATGCTTCGAAAGGAGAGCGATACCGATTTACAATTTTGGTACAGGACTCGTCAGGAGGTTATGCAAAGCAGTCTGTAGTTCTGGATGTGCAAAGAACGGAAGCTTTATTATTAGGCACCAAATCGTTGCAAGTAAAATATGGAGATACAATCGATTTAGTTCCTATTACTAACGGAGCTAACCACACATTATATATTTTAGAATTCCCACGCAGTGGTATTGCAAAAATTGTCGATAGTAAGATCATTTATAATGCTCCTGCTCAACGTAAGCTGGCTTTATATGACACTATCAAATATAAGGTTTTATCGGCCGATGGTGATGAGTGGGTCGGATCGTTTGATATAGAAGTTTTACCGAGTGTTTCAAACGCATCATCTGTGCCATTAAGTCAAGATAATTCATCCGGAGGAAGTTCCTCACTACCTATCCTCTTTATATTGTGTATGCTCTTTCGACTACGAAAGCAACGATAGAATAAATTGAAATGAAAGAGCTATATTTATTGGCTCTTTTTATTTTTCTGCACATACATGAGATAATCGGAAAAAGAATGTTCTGTCGCACTTCTTTCCCTTAGGTTACATTAATAGGTGTTTGGTTGCATTTTGGTGTAACGCTGATCACAAAAATAGATAATGGTTACTTTGAGTGTTTTTTGAGCTTTAATCCTATGCAGTGGGAATATTTACATTAATTTCAACGATTTTCGTCAACGAAAAGGTGGAGAGTGCATAGGTTTTGGTTATAATTGTGTTGATTGTCATTTGCATTGGAAAGGTGTTGTGTAAGGGCTTTGGTATGTGAATGACACACAAAACATGTTGTTTGTAAAAGCACATAAGGATTTGTGAATCAGTTGTTGGTTGTGGTGGGTGTGTTTATTTATATAGGTGCATATAAACATTATTTATGAGTA
>NZ_JBFRSN010001269.1:0-4899 GCF_041473595.1 Vibrio sp. 10N.222.46.A1 | reverse complement strand
ATATTCTAGCTGCTTTGCTACTTTCCATATGACTAAATAACCGGCTAACAGCCGACCTATCTCGTATCGACTAGGATTTTGATCTTTCTAAATATGTTGATAGCGATTATTGATAGCTAGATTACTTCTTTACACCTTCAACATGCAGATCCATGTCGACATAGCTTGAAGCGCCCATTACTGGGATATTGAAGTCAGCAAGCTCTAGACGAGTTGTACCAACAAAACCAGCACGCTCACCGCCCCATGGGTCTTGACCAGCACCGATGAATTCAGCTTCGATAACGATAGGCTTGGTTACACCGTGAAGTTTAAGGTCACCCATAACTTCAAGTTTGCCGTCGCCTTTATCAACCACTTTTGTGCTGTTGAATGTCGCATCAGAAAACTTACCAGCATTGATGAAATCACCACTACGGATGTGCTTATCACGCTCTGCGTGGTTTGAGTCAAGGCTAGTTGTATCAACCGTTACGCTGATTTTAGACGCTTCAACGTTGCTCTCATCAAATGAGAAGTCACCTGAGAATGTGTTAAAACGACCTTGGATAAAGCTGTAACCTAGGTGGCTAACTTTGAAGTTAACTGAAGCATGCGCACCTTTTGTATCAATCACGTAATCAGCGGCGTTCGCAGCGAAAGGCATTGCCATAGCAAATGCTAATCCTGTAGCGATAATTGACTTTTTCATTTTGAAGCTCCTATCATTTTTCGTAGCGTATCGTCTTTGTCGATAACGTGGTGTTTTATCGCCGCTAAGGCGTGCACTGATGCCATAATGATCAGTACCCATGCAGCATAGTAGTGAACCGTTCCTGCGAGATCAGATTGGTTTGCAAATAGTTCACCCATACTTGGTACAGTGAACCAATTGAATACCTCGATCCCACGGCCATCTGATGTCGAAATCAAATAACCTGAAATAAATAAAACCGCTAAGTTAATGTACATAAATCCATGAGCGATCTTCGCCGCTACAACTTCATAGCTTTTACCTTCCACATTAGGTGACGCGGTAACTAGCTTCCAAAGCAAGCGGATAATGGTAACGGCAGCCAAAAGAATGCCTACCGAACGGTGGTAGTCTGGTGCTGTTTTGTACCACTCACTGTAGTAAGAAAGATCAACCATCCATAGGCCTACACCAAATAGGCCAAATATTGCGAGTGCTGAGATCCAATGCATTGCTCTTGCTAAAGGATTGTAATTTTTGACGTTGTTGTTCATGCATCTCTTCCGAATGTTAACGTGTCGTGTAGTTTTGAAAAGCGTACCCTACACCAAGTTTGCGTAACATATTATTTACCAAGTTTTACATTAGTTACATCATTTCAAATTAAACGAGTTATTCAAAAATTTTGAACAAGTTGCTTTATGGACAAATTTCTTTGTCGAACAATCGCTTGCTGAGTTATATTTCAACGATTTGTTCAATTTCATAGAGCTCATCTGATATGTCTAACATCTTACGTTCCATCACTTTTTGAGCGTCTTCTATCCCCTTGTTGTAATACACGGCTCCAAACTTTTTACTGATGAAGTCGACTAAGAATTCAGTGTCGAACTGACCAAGCTCTACATCGAGCTCATCTTGTAGGTACTTTTGAAGTGTATGAGTGAGTTCGGATTTTTGCTTTGAATCTAATTGAATGGTCATGGGTGTTTCCAAATAAAGAGTATGTAGAACAATTGTGATTAGCCGACTAAGCTATAATTTCGTTAGCTCACTGCAACTCTGCCAATCAGTTCAAGTTTTCTAACTAGCTATAATTCCTCATAATTTAGTTTACAGACCAGTAGAGTGCCAGTGCTATCCATAAAATCGCTCAGTAATGGTTAATTTTGATAGAGGGATCAAGAACTCGCACTTTGACAATAGGTAATGGCGCCGAAATTACCGTACTATTGCCCATCAATAAGATAGCAACCGTGTATAAGAGGCTTCATTGTTATTAGATCTGGTGATTAAAAGCGTCAATCAGTTTCAAGACGATTGCTTGAAACTTTGTGAGCGTCATTACCCTACCGTACACAATCAAGGGATCAGTGAACATCACATAGGCAAAGCGTTTGCGAGACGAATGGAGCACACTTTCGTTAGCTTCAATCATGCAAGCAACGTAAGCCCACTAGAAATGCTCTCTTCTGGTGAAACGCCACGACATTTCCGAATCTCTTCTGAAATTGGTACCGTTTGGATGATTAGCCACCATATGGTGAGCGCAGGAAAGACTTGTCGTAAAAAGTTGATGCTGGACATTCATAACTGGCAGCAAGAGTACGGATTTGCCATTCAACCCAATGACCTATTGATTATTGTCTCCGACCATTGGATAAGTCGAAGCAAAAACAGTGGTGAACTCTTGCATTGGTGGATGGGGGAACTCCCAGACCAGATTAGCGACTACAGCCTACAAGGTATCACGCTAAGAGAGAGTGATACTCAATTCGCAGATGATTTAAATAGTAACTTCAAAATCAGTCCGTGTTTTATCCGATTCGCTCACCCGCTAAAACGCTCTGGAAATCAACAACTAGTTCGTAAATACCTGCAACTTTATGCGGTAATACAATGGCAGTAAAATACAAGCCAATTTTCAATTTGATATATAACGTAAATAATTATACCTACACTTTTATTTTATAAAATAACACCTATATTCTACACATTTATTATCCGGGTTCTCCAGTTTACTAATTAATAACTTAACAACCTCAATATTAATTTTGAGAGACAGACATCATTTTTGTGTAACCACGAAGATCTATTTATTTTATTATTTTGATACTCCCCCAGAATGTAAGCCTTTAACCATATTTATTTCAGGTGTATAAGTGTTAAGGCTTTATATTGATAGGGTTGATATGATATAGGTTACTCAGACATCAAATTCACTGAACCTATAAAAAAAGCTAATCAATATATATCATTGATGCATAATGACCTTTATCATCCTGATTTTTCGCTGACTTTAATTATTTAGATGTTACCGTGACAAATTAATTTTTATTAATTGACAATTTATCAACACCTGTCAATATTATGACAACTGTGATGTATATTCTCGTCACTGAATAAACACCTTTTATTAGCGATTATGATTTTATCAGACAGAAGTGAATTTATTAGTTGTATATCTGTGAATGCCGATATGCAGTTTATTGCGAAATACCAAGACTTAACACTTACAAGTGTCTACCAACCTATATTTGATTCTTCTTTGACTCAGATAGGCGTAGAGGCTTTGGTTCGTATTTCCAATTGTAAAGGTGATGTCGTTCGCCCAGATCACTTCTTCCATTCAGACGAAACCTCATACACAGACAAAATCAACGTAGAGAGGCTGAGCCGAGCCATTCACATCCGTAACTTCGCACAATCGACGGTCCGTCACTTAAACCTTTTTTTGAACGTTCTTCCAAACGTTGGTGAGTTGTTTGCATCAGAAAAAGTAAAAGACACTCTGTTAGCTAAACGTCTTCACGAGCTTAACTTATCGTGCGAACAAATCGTCATGGAGTTGGTCGAACTTAATGTAGAAAGTGAAGAACGTTTAAAAAACGCGGCCCACTCACTTGCAGATAATGGTTTTCAAATCGCGGTTGATGACTTTGGAGCACAGGCGTCAACAGAGCAACGTGTTCGTCATATCACTCCTCATATCATCAAAATCGATCGCTCTGTGATGTTGGATTTTGAAAACGGTGATACTCAAAAAATGGAGTTAGTAGTTAAGCTTGCCAACCAAATCGGTGCAAAGACGGTCATCGAAGGGATAGAAACCCAACAGCAACTGACTGCGATGCAAAGTTTAGGCTTCGATATGTATCAAGGCTATCACTTAGCCATGCCAAAGCCGATTGAGTTGGATATCCGCCTAGCAATCTAGAGTCTGGCCCCTATTCTCTAATATACCGGAAGCCGCTTTACCATTGCCTAACGACTTTTGTAATACCTATCTTTTAAAACGCTCCTTGTTAAGGCACGCATTGCTATCGCAACGTCCTCTTAGTTCGGACCTATCTTCGTCTTGTTTTATCAAACCATATCCGTAAAAAAGCCCAGTCAAAATTGACTGGGCTGGCTTAAAAGAATCTGTTTTATATCAATCCCTAATAACCCGCAGTGGACGGTTTGATTCTATATAGAATGGCGAACATCACTGGTACTACTATTAGCGTTAGTACTGTAGCAAAGCCTAAGCCTGCCATGATGGTAATCGCCATCGAGCCGAAAAATGCATCGAATACCAAGGGAATCATGCCCAAGATAGTCGTTAGTGCTGCCATAGATACCGGTCGTACACGACTGATCGCGCTGTCGACAACCGCTAAATATGGGTCTTTACCTGTTTGTAGCTCACTGTTGATCTGGTCAAGCAGTACGATACCGTTCTTCAAAATCATGCCACTTAAGCTCAGTAAGCCTAGGAAAGCCGTGAAACTGAATGGCATATTGGTACCTAACAGACCAATCGAAACACCAATGATAGAAAGTGGTACCGTAAACCAAATCACAAGCGGCTTACGAACCGAGTTAAACAAAAGCATGGTAATAATAAACATCAGCAAGTAACCCATTGGTAGTGAACCAAATAGAGATTCTTGTGCATCTTTAGAGCTTTCGTATTCGCCGCCCCAACTGATGCTGTAACCTTCTGGTAGAGCCAATGCTTCTACTTGTGGTTTCACACGAGCAAACAAACTCGCGGGTGTTTCATCACCCAATACATCGTGGTCAGCCAATACGGTTAGCGTACGCTTTCTGTCACGACGTTGAATCAGTGGCTCAGACCATTGAAGCTCAACCCCATCGATCACTTGTTCTACGGGAATGTAGGTTTGCAGTGATGGGCTCCAGATCTTCACATTGTTCAGTGATTCAAAGTCAAAACGCTC
>NZ_JBFRSN010001268.1:0-1085 GCF_041473595.1 Vibrio sp. 10N.222.46.A1 | reverse complement strand
CTCTCATTTCTAAATTCAATAGGAAGCAAAACATTTATAATTCTAGAACAATAAATAGGCGTTCATTACGGACGACTATGTTTTTCTGGTTAAATGTTGCGAAATCAGCAAGCCTATCAAGAGACACAGTGGATAGATAAAGAGAAACAGTGAACAAAAATAACCCTACAAATAACAACAAATGATTCAGTGAAGAATCAATAAGGAATGACCGTGAAAAAAACATTATTGTCTGTAGTGATCACCAACACTCTACTTATTAGTGCTGGCGCTTCGGCTGCTGATGACCGAACTATGTCTCCAAGTGATATCTTTTTTTATGACGCTTTAAAATTTGGTGGGCATGTTGGAACATCGATTGAAGTCGAAGAGAAAAACATCACTGATTTTGCATCATGGGGTGGTGGCAAGTCTAAAGAGCGTACAACGACTCATGAAGTGTTTAACGTCTTCTATAACAACGCTGCGTGGAATGCGACCGCACTTTACGCGTTCAAACTTGAAAATCGTAAGAAAAAGAAAGGCGCATACGCAGAAACAGAAAATGGATATAAGCACTTATTATCATTAAATAAAAGTTTTCAGCTAGGAAATGGTTGGGGAACGGGCTTGATCTATGAGTTGGAATATACAAAGGGTGATATTGTTACTTCTGCGAAAGTAGACGGCTTGAAAACCACGAAAGCTGAGCACAGTATTCGTCCATACCTTACGTACTGGAATAATGAATATTCAGCGGGCTTCTATTCAAACCTAGAGTACCTATACAACGATTCAGATAAGAGTGCTTGGGGTTCTCGTGAAGAGGAAGGTTACAGCCTCTTATTTAAACCTTACAAGCGCTTTGGTCAGTGGGAAGTTGCAGCTGAGCTCTACTATCAAGTTAAAGAAAATAAAGCGAAAACCGGAAACGGTTCACTCAATGAAGCCAGCGATTTCACCGAGATGTATATTGAACCAATCGTTCAGTACAGCTTTGAAGAAGCCGGCACTATGTACGTTCGTGCTCGTATTGGTGAAAACGAAACGAAACATACAGACGGTTGGGCAAAGAACGAAACTTTCTTCAAAGATATTCGTAAGGC
>NZ_JBFRSN010001267.1:0-2143 GCF_041473595.1 Vibrio sp. 10N.222.46.A1 | reverse complement strand
CTCAATAGTGATCGCACTGAGTTCACTGATACTTTCTGAATGGCTCAACAAAAAGTCAGCAAAACGTTTGGGGGGCAACGCATGAGTCGCATGAGCACTTTGGTCCTCCAATATCAGCAACAGCTTGGTGAAACGTTTTTTGATATTGACTTAGAATTGCCAAGTACTGGTATTACGGCAATTTTCGGTCGTTCTGGTGCAGGTAAAACTTCACTTATCAATGCCATTAGTGGTCTCAAACAACCAGATAGTGGCTTGATCAGCGTATCTGGAACCATTCTGTTTGATAGTGAAAATGGCATCAACTTACCAACGCACAAACGCAACGTCGGCTATGTATTCCAAGAATCACGATTGTTCCCACACATGAAGGTAGCGGCGAATTTAAAGTACGGCATGAAATGCGTCGATAACGCGCACTTTGAACAAATAGTCTCGCTGCTATCGTTGGACTCGCTGCTTGATCGCTATCCAGCCCGTCTGTCTGGCGGTGAGAAGCAACGTGTTGCGATTGGCCGCGCACTGTTGTCTAAGCCCAGCATTCTATTGATGGATGAGCCATTGGCGTCTCTGGACTTACCTCGTAAGCGTGAAGTAATGCCGTTTCTGGAAAACTTATCTGAAACCGTTCAAATACCGATTATCTATGTCACTCATAGCCTCAATGAAATATTACGCTTGGCAAATCACCTTGTGATCATTGAGCAAGGCAAAGTTATTTCATCGGGGATGACGGAAGAGGTATGGGCATCGAGAGCCATGCAACCGTGGCAATCTTTTTCAGAGCAAAGTTCGTTGTTTGAAGCGACATTAGCGGAACATAATGATGATTATGCGTTGTCACGTCTAACGTTAGGTAAATCAACGTCACTTTGGGTTCAAAAGGTGTCGAGCGAGCTTGGCACTACGGTAAGGCTGCAAGTGAGGGCAAATGATGTCTCTATCACGTTACAGCAGCCGCAAGGCACTTCGATACGTAATATCCTTCCTGTCACTATTAAAAGGGTAGAGACGCACCAGCAAGGCTCGAATAAGCAGAGTGTCGCTGTCGAGTTAGAACTTGAGGCCGGATGCTACCTATGGGCGACTATTACATTGTGGGCGCTGGATGAGCTGAATTTAGAAATTGGACAACGTGTCTACGCACAAATTAAAGGCGTGAGTGTCGCGCAAAGAGATATCGCGATAACGCACTAAGCTTATGCAGCAAGCTCATGCGATAAGATATTCAGATCTAGCGGTAATACATTAAGATCCCAAGACGTACCTGGTTTTTGGTTTCATTTTAGAACGGGTAAAACTCGATCTTGATTCTGTGACTCGATCTTGATTCCATAAATGACTACATGTGTCATTTTATAGGGTGTAACTGCCAGTTTTGCGTCATACTATATGAGTGTGTATGTATACTTTCGTGCGATGAGAAAAGTTAGAATTATAAGAGCCACAATGAGAACCCCTGCACTAACAAGAACCCAGACGTTACGTTCGAATAATAGAAGAAGCGAGCAGAAAAAGAACGTATAGAAAAAGCTGCAGGTACAAAAAAGCCGCATGTTTTAAATAACATACGGCTTAATCATTAAGTTTTCGTTAAGCATTTAACCTAAATTTAGGTGCTCTGAATGGCTTAGCGGATGAAAACTTCTTTGAAATCACGCTTCAAGATAGCATCACGGCGCGCTTTCTTGATTTGCTTAGCCATGTCTTTTACACAGTTATGTAAAATTTGGTCAAGCAGTTGAGCTCGGTACTCTTCTTTTTCTTCATCAGTCATGCCTTCTGGAAGTTTAAGAGTAGGGAACTCCTCCATCATGTTTACGCCAGCGAAAGCTTGGCTAACAGAGATTAGAGCGTGGAATTGCTCGAAGTTGTCTAAAACATTTTGTGCGCTTGCTGGAAGGCTGCTCCAAGTTTCACGCACTGCTTCTTCAGACACTTCGTGAATAGAAGTAACCATGTTGTGCATCTCTTTAGGCACTTCATCAAATTCGATAACTTGGCGAAGCTCTGGTGAGATAGTGGTTAAATCGATTTCTTGTACTTCGTTGTTTGTAGCGTCTGACATAGTATTTCTCTTTAAAAAGAAACAATGCTAAAAAGATCTGTAAAAAAGTCAATATAATATAGAGATTAGGGCATG
>NZ_JBFRSN010001266.1:0-1889 GCF_041473595.1 Vibrio sp. 10N.222.46.A1 | reverse complement strand
GAGGATTTTGTTATAGATGTTTGCTTATTACATTGACTGCGCAAATGGCGGTGTTTCAAAAAGTTTGGCGCATAGAACCGATTTTTAATTCAAGTGCTCGTTAAATGACTGTATTGAATTGGTTTCTTTTAACTGCAGGTTAACGACTCGTCAGCTCGTCTTTACAAAACTTTACGAATGCAAAGAATGTAAATTTAATGCAAATAGTAATAGTTATCACTTATATTCCCCCTCGAAATAATTCAGTGGTACCGGAAACGGTCTAACGGACACATCGAATAAATAACAAAGTGTTCGTCTAAAAGAATAAAAGTGGAGAAAAGGACATGTTTTCAAAAAAGCCATTGGCTTTAGTGATCGGCGCAGTATTAGCTTCACCAGCAGTATTGGCAGAAGCAGTAAAAACTGACGAGCATATGGTTGTTGAAGGTCGTGATTACGGTTATAAAGCCGACACGAATACAACAGCAATGCGCATGGAGGCGACTCAATTAGAGACTCCAGGACAAGTTACGATTATCAGTGAACAAATCATTGATGAGCAACGCGCAAGCACGCTTGGCGAAGTATTAAAAAATGATGCGTCAATTTCAGCGGGTTCTAAATCAACAAACCGTGAGCGCTTCAACCTACGTGGTTTCTCTCTAGGAAGCAGTTCTGGTTACTTGCGCGATGGCGTTCAACACTGGTCTCATTACCGTCAACCGGTAGAACTACTAGAACGTGTTGAAGTACTAAAAGGTCCTGCAGGTTTGCTCTACGGTAAATCAGCACCTGGTGGCCTTGTTAACATGGTTGCTAAGAAGCCTACGTATGAAACTCAAGTTAGCGTAAGCCAAGACATTGGTTCTGACAGCTACACACGTACTACCGCTGATGTAAGCGGTTCATTGAACGATGATCAAACTCTACGTGCTCGTCTTATTGTTTCACAAGAAAACCAAGACTCTTACCGCACACGTTTTGACGGCACAGATGTAGAGACTGACCGCTTTGTTGGTGGCCTATTTGTTGATTACGATATCAACGAAGATGTGATGCTATCTGCGCATTACGACCGTACTCAAGAGTTGGGTGATCTAGATAACGGCTCAAAGATTGATACGAAAACAGGTAAAGCGATTACCCCAAATACGGTTAATGACCAACGCTTCGCACAAACAGACAACGACGTAGCAAACTACGGTGTGGCTGTTACAGCAAACTTGAGCGATACATGGGCAGTTAAATCGGGTATCAGTCGTCAGTTTTACGAACGTCGCCGTACTGAATCAGATAACGTTATTGATTCAAAGAAAGACAGAAAAACCAAGAAAACACTAGGTTATGGTTACAAAGTGTCAGACCGTCATGATGAGTGGACGTTTGATACGGCTTACGTGGATTTTACTGGTGATGTTGATGCATTTGGTGTGAATCACCGTCTGTTGGTGGGTGCAAATGGGTTGCACTACGATTACAAGCGCCTGTACGTATCAGACTATGCTTGTTTTAACGCTTCTGAAGCAGACACAATGAAAGAGTGTGGCAAAGGCTTTGATATGCCTGCAGACATTCACTATAACAACGATGATTCAGTATCACACTCGAAGAGCCAACACTACGGTCTATATCTTCAAGATTTAGTGACGTTCAATGAACAGTGGCAAGCACTTGCTGGTGTTCGTTTCGCTTACGATGATACAACGAGCAGTTCTGGTAAAGAAGAGAGCTACAATAACATCCTACCTAAGTTCGGTGCGATTTACTCTCCGGCGCCAAACGGTTCTATTTACGCGGTTTACTCTGAAAGTTTTGAACCTGTAAGTGAGATTTCTGATAAAGATGATGTGAACTTCGGCCAGTCTCAAGATGCGAAGAAAGGTACACTTTATGAGCTAGGCTCAAAG
>NZ_JBFRSN010001265.1:0-415 GCF_041473595.1 Vibrio sp. 10N.222.46.A1 | reverse complement strand
CTATGTGTATTTAGCTAACTAGATGTATTAGCTAACCAAGTGCTCATTAGCAAAAAAAAGAAACTCCGACTGATTCTGTCGGAGTTTCTTATAGAGTTGGATATGCTTTAGCGAGACATCAGCTAATTGAACTTAAACGATTTTCTGCTCATTTTCCTTGCTCGACTCAGTTCCTTTCGACAAGAAACTGGCAACGATCTCTCTCAGTTTCCCTTGATTGACGGGTTTTGGTAAAAATTCATCCATACCCACATCGAAGCACAAATGCTTATCTCGTTGCACGACGTTGGCCGTCAGCGCAACGATCGGAATGTGTTTAGAGGTTCCTTCTTCGAGCGCTCGGATCTGCTTGGTCGCTTCGAAACCATCAAGAACTGGCATCTGGCAATCCATAAAAATCATCTCGTATTCGTTG
>NZ_JBFRSN010001264.1:0-1436 GCF_041473595.1 Vibrio sp. 10N.222.46.A1 | reverse complement strand
CCTAAGATCTAGATCGATCTGCAACCAAGGAACAAATAAGGAGAGGTTCTTTGCTTTCTGTTTCTTAAAAAACAAACGGCTTCTCAAAACTAAACTGCTTATCAAACACCAAATTGCTTCTCAAACTAAAGCCAGAGCGTCTACTTTTTTATTCTCGCTATAAATAAAAAACCCTGCCGAATCGGCAGGGCTTTTGAATTCAGCTTGAAAGCTAGTATAAATAATCTAATAAAAGATTAAATTACTCAGCTTCGATGCTTACAAACTTACGGTTTTTAGGACCTTTTACTGCAAATTTCACTTTACCTTCAGTAAGAGCGAAAAGAGTATGGTCTTTACCGATGCCAACGTTTGTGCCAGCGTGGAACTTAGTACCACGTTGACGAACGATGATGTTACCTGCAAGAACAGATTCACCACCAAAACGCTTAACACCAAGACGTTTGCTTTCTGAATCGCGGCCGTTATTAGTAGAACCGCCAGCTTTTTTATGTGCCATTGTTAAACTCTCCTAATACTTAAGCGTTAATGCCAGTGATTTTCACTTCTGTGAACCACTGACGGTGACCAGCTTGCTTACGCGAGTGCTTACGACGACGGAACTTAACGATTTTTACTTTATCGCCACGACCGTGTTGTACTACTTCTGCAGTAACCTTGCCACCTTCAACAAGAGGTGCACCAACAGCGATTTCTTCGCCGTTAGCAACAAGAAGAACTTTATCAAATTCTACAGTTGCACCAGTTTCAACGTCTAATTTCTCTAAACGAAGTGTTTGACCTTCGCTTACTCGGTGTTGTTTGCCACCAGATTGGAAAACAGCGTACATATTTTACTCCGCTTTTTCCGCACAGCCTATGGTTGTTAATTCTACAACTCGGGTGTGCGCTAAACTAATCAATAGGGCGCAGATTCTACGGGAATCATGCCGCTATGACAAGCCATATTTTTAAAATATTGGCGAAAACATGTTCGCCAAAGAAAAGTGCGGCAATGATGCCTTTAAGTGATGTATTAATCAACGTTTTTTAGTGTATTATTCAACAATTAAATACAACGTATAAGCCTTACAGGGTCTAACTTCAGCCGGATGAACAATGGATTTTAAAGCTATCCAAACGCTTACTGCCAATGATATGGCAAAAGTGAATGAAACAATTCAAGCCCAACTTAATTCTGACGTAAGTTTAATCAACCAGCTTGGTTTTTATATCGTTAGCGGTGGTGGCAAACGCCTACGCCCTTTGCTTGCTCTTTTATCAGCTCGTGCACTTGGTTACCAAGGTGAAGCTCACATCACCTCAGCCGCTTTTATTGAGTTTATCCACACAGCAACACTGCTTCATGACGATGTTGTCGACGAATCAGACATGCGACGTGGCAAAGCTACAGCGAATGCGGCTTTTGGTAATGCAGCTAGCGTTTTGGTTGGTGA
>NZ_JBFRSN010001263.1:0-530 GCF_041473595.1 Vibrio sp. 10N.222.46.A1 | reverse complement strand
AAAACTAAGGCCTCGCGTTTGCGAGGCCTTTTTGGTAGTTGGAGGTTTTGCTAGATACATTCATTTCAATTTGCGAGTAATGATCGCATCGTTCATTCGTTTATGGTCCTTAAACGGCGGCCTCATAGTTATATAAATGCTCTATCAACTACTCCTAGATACGTAATTAGCACCACTGTGATTAGTAAGGGCTGACCGAATCTAGTGGTGCTTTCTACTGATAATAATTTTAACTATGTGTTTAGGACGTCCTGCTATGGCTAAGAAAATCATATTCATTCATGGTCGCGCTCAAAAGCCCGATAAAGCTCCCCTTCAAGCACTCTGGTACGAGGCTATAGAACATGGCTTGCAGCGAGATTGTGGAGACTCAAGTTCATTACAAGCTTTTAAAGATGTCGATAAACGGTTTGTCTATTACGGTGAACTATCAAACACATTGTTAAAAGAACCAACGGAAGATCCTGCAAGTCGACAGCAAGCTCTGTCTGAACTCAAAAAGTACAAGACAAGCCAGTTCAATAAAACAA
>NZ_JBFRSN010001262.1:0-678 GCF_041473595.1 Vibrio sp. 10N.222.46.A1 | reverse complement strand
TTATCGTTCTGCTGGTGGTTTTTTCAATCATCATGCTCTCTGCTTTTGGGGCGAAGAACCTCTACTTTAGAGGGGACTACAACATCTTCTTCGAAGGCACCAACAAGCAGTTGATGGCGTTCGATGAGATTCAAACCACCTTTGCAAAAACCGACAACCTCGCGATTGTTATTGCGCCTGAAGATGGCAATGTCTTCACCCCAGAAACCCTTACCTTAATTCAAAACCTTACGGTCGATGCGTGGCAGATCCCGTACTCAAGCCGTGTCGATTCGCTTGCCAATTATCAGCATACCGAAGCCGTTGAAGATGACCTCTTAGTGGAAGACCTTCTTTACGAAGAATATGAGCACACACCAGAGCGAATCGCCAAAGTAAAACAGATCGCGCTCAACGAACCACTGCTCAAGAACGCATTGGTGTCGGCCTCTGGTGATGTGACGATTGTTAACGTTACCGTGCAATTGCCCGAAGTGGATAAAACTGCTGAAGTGCAAGAAGTGATCGCGGCCATCAACACCATGATTGGTAAGTACCAAGCCGATTATCCGAATGTCGAATTCCATAAAGCGGGCATCATTGCCATGAACAACGCGTTTATGATGTCGGCCCAAGAAGACAGCTCAACGCTCGTGCCGTTAATGCTGTTGGTGGTGTTGGTGTTCCTCACCTTTATGT
>NZ_JBFRSN010001261.1:0-697 GCF_041473595.1 Vibrio sp. 10N.222.46.A1 | reverse complement strand
TATGTTATAACATATCAAGTTAGTTATTTAAGGGAAATACAATGAAACCGAATATCCACCCTGATTACCGCCCCGTGGTTTTTCATGACACCAGTGTCGATGAGTACTTCTTAATCGGATCAACATTGAAAACAGATCGCACTATCGAATGGGAAGACGGAAATACTTATCCTTACTTCACGATTGAGGTGTCGTCAAAGTCGCATCCTTTCTATACGGGTAAACAGCGAGTGCTACATAAAGAGGGACGCGTTGCGAACTTCACTCGTCGTTTTGGTCAATTAGGTAAGGGAGCTAAATAGAATGAAAGTTGTGAAATCACTGAAAAGTGCGAAAAGCCGTCACCCAGATTGCCAAATAGTAAAGCGTAGAGGTCGTCTCTATGTCATCTGTAAATCCAACCCGAGATTCAAAGCGGTTCAAAAATAGTCAGTCAATTTGATGTGACATGAGTGTAAAAACGAGGGGAAAGTCAAACTTCATTCATTTGTCTGTTTTTCTTTTCCTTCGAGAGGAACTTTGCAGGAGAGTATGTGCTCACTTAGCGTACGTTGTTTCTTATTTGTCACTTTATCAATAGCTTACAAGCGCAAGCATAAACCGAACGAATGCATCCATACCAATTATAAACCTAACTTTTATACTTTAATCGGAGTTATTTGCTAATTTTTTGTTTTTATTAAGTTAAAAAGAATGG
>NZ_JBFRSN010001260.1:0-1668 GCF_041473595.1 Vibrio sp. 10N.222.46.A1 | reverse complement strand
GTATAGAGATTTGGGATGAGAAAAGAGATTAAGTAATAAAAAATGCACTAACTCAAAGATGAATTAGTGCATTTAAAATATCTAATCTAAAGCGCTATAACGCTGAATAAACTAGCTGATGATAATGATAAAGGTACCCGCTAAGGTCATCAATATATTGGCTATCGCGTACGTACCTGCGTACCCCAGTGCTGGGATAGTTGAACGAGCGTGGTCGTTTACTATGTCCATTGCCGGAGCACAGGTTCGTGCGCCAATGATGGCTCCAAAAAGAAGAGCTCGGTTCATTTTCAGTGCGTAAGCGCCGACTAGGTAAGCGAAGAATACCGGCAGTACACTCACGATAAGTGCTATCCCGATAACTTGCGGACCCACTTGGGTCAAATGCTCAAATATCTTACCACCGGCGCTCAAGCCGATACCGACCATAAAGAACATCAAACCGAGATCTTTGACCATATTCAACGCCCCTTGAGGAACGTAACCGAAGGTAGGGTGGTTCGCTCGTAAGAAGCCAAGCATGATGCCCGATAGAAGAAGACCAACTGCATTACCTAAACCAAATGAGACTTGGCCGAATGTCATGGTGATCAAACCAAACAAAATGCCCAGAATGAAGAAGCTACAGAAAGCCGTCAAATCGGCCATTTGGCTGTGAATCGAGATGAAACCAATTTTTTCTGCAAGGCCGTGAACACGGCTCTTTTCACCACTGACTTGTAGTACATCACCTTTAGAAAGTACGATGTTTAAATCCATCGGCATTTCAATTTGAGCTCTTACTACGCGGTTAAGGAAACAGCCGTATTCGGATAAGTTTAAGTCAGATAAACGCTTACCTGCGATGTTGTCACTTTTAACGACAATCTCTTCTTCAACGATTCGTAGATCGAGAAGGTTACGGTCAAAAACTTCTTTGCCGTTTCGGAAACTTGGATCAAGACGAGCGTGGCTGTCAGGGAAACCAACCAATGCGATTTCATCGCCTTCTTGCAGAATGGCATCGCCATCAGGGTGGGCAAGAATACCATTACGTCGAATCCGCTCGATGTAGCAACCAGTTTGGCGATAGATGCCAAGCTCACGAAGGTTCTTGCCATCAGTCCAGGTAATTAGCTCTGGTCCCACGCGATAAGCTCGGATAATGGGTAAGTAAACCTTACGCTGGCCAGAGGTGCCTAGGCCGCGCTCTTGAGCTATTTGTTCTGCAGAGTCGTGCAGGTTTACTTTCTGAAGCTTTGGAATAAGGCGGGCAAACATAATCATACTGATTAAGCCGACTAAATAAGCCATCGCGTAACCTACAGAGAGGTTTTCTATGACCAGACCCAAGTCCATGTTTCTTGGTACTTCAGCTAAACCTGAATTGAGTGCATCTTGCGCGCCAACTAATATTGGTGTTGCAGTTAGTGCTCCCGCCATCATGCCTGCGGAAAGTCCGAAACCAAGACCTAAATATTCACTGCAAAAATAAGTAAGGGCAATAGCCGTAGAAAGTACAACGAGGCTAAGAATGAGGTAATGCTTACCATCTCTGAAGAATATACCGAAGAAGTTGGGCCCAGCTTCAATACCTACACAGTAAATGAAGAGCATGAAGCCAATCGTGAGAGCGTCGGCGTTAAAGGAAAAGCCAAGATGTCCCATGATAAGAGAAGTAATCAGAAC
>NZ_JBFRSN010001259.1:0-1310 GCF_041473595.1 Vibrio sp. 10N.222.46.A1 | reverse complement strand
GTTGTGGAATACTTCAGCGCCGATACGTAGACCTTCTTTAAGAGTCTTAGCGCCAACTGGTTGGATCATGAACTCTTGGATGTCAACGTTGTTATCTGCGTGCTCACCACCGTTGATGATGTTCATCATTGGTAGAGGCATAGAGAATTGACCAGCAGTACCGTTTAGCTCAGCAATGTGCTCGTAAAGAGGCATGCCTTTCGCAGCAGCAGCAGCTTTTGCGTTAGCTAGAGATACAGCTAGGATAGCGTTCGCACCGAACTTAGACTTGTTTTCAGTACCGTCTAGGTCAAGCATGATTTGGTCAACGTCAGCTTGTGCTTTAGCGTCAGAACCTACTAGAGCTTCAGCGATTGGGCCGTTTACAGCTTCAATAGCTTTAAGAACACCTTTACCTAGGAAACGTGATTTGTCGCCGTCACGTAGCTCAAGAGCTTCGCGTGAACCAGTAGATGCGCCAGATGGAGCAGCAGCCATACCTACGAAACCGCCTTCTAGGTGTACTTCAGCTTCTACAGTTGGGTTACCACGTGAATCGATGATTTCACGACCTAGAACTTTAACGATCTTAGACATTGAATGTTTCCTTCTCGTTGAATATATAAATGTCAAATTTAAAGGTAGCAGCACAACTTACGCAGCTACCTGTATTCCTTTTTACTTCTCTAATTCGCCGCGCTGGAACTCGCCAGCTGCTTTAACGAAACCTGCAAACAATGGGTGACCATCGCGAGGTGTTGAAGTGAACTCTGGGTGGAATTGAGCAGCAACGAACCATGGATGGTTCGGGTTCTCGATAACTTCAACCAGTTTCTTGTCCGCAGATAGACCCGATACTTTTAGGCCCGCCTTTTCAATTTGTGGACGAAGATTGTTGTTCACTTCGTAACGGTGACGATGACGTTCATGGATCGTCGCGCTACCGTATAATTCGTAAGCTTTTGTCCCTTTCGCTAGGTGACAAAGCTGTGAACCAAGACGCATTGTGCCGCCAAGGTCAGATGTTTCTGTACGCTCTTCAACTTTACCTTCGCCATCAGTCCACTCAGTGATAAGACCAACAACTGGGTACTTAGTATCAGTACAGAATTCAGAAGAGTGTGCCCCTTCCATTTTCGCAACGTTACGAGCGTACTCGATAAGTGCTACTTGCATACCTAGACAGATACCTAAGTAAGGTACTTTGTTTTCACGAGCGTATTGAGCAGCAAGAATCTTGCCTTCAACACCACGATCACCAAAACCACCAGGAACTAGGATTGCATCTAGGCCTTCTAAAACTTCTACGCCACGAGACTCAACGTCTTGTG
>NZ_JBFRSN010001258.1:0-1101 GCF_041473595.1 Vibrio sp. 10N.222.46.A1 | reverse complement strand
CAAGCATGCTCTTGTCAAAGATGTTCGCTGGTTGGGCGCTATTGGCGTCGTTGAAACCCACACACCTGTCGATATGGAAACCATCCAAGCTCACTTTGTTGAACAAGGCGTTTGGATACGTCCGTTTGGTAAGTTGATTTATATGATGCCTCCTTTCATTAGCAAGGCTGAGCACATCGAACAACTTGTTTCATCTATTGATAAAGCCCTCCAACAATCTGCTTGCTTCAAACCAAGTTGATTTAACAAACATCATTTAGAAAACCTATAAGCCGCCCATAAAATACTAACGGCGGCTTATCCTTCACGTGAAAAACCAGCCAACAAACACACCCCAAGCCATTGTTTTATCTTTGATTTGAACTCGAAAAACCCCACAAATAAATTTAATCCTCTCCATAAAAACAATTAGCAAAAGAGTGTTACCTATCGGGTAAAAAGCCGTCATAAAATACGCGCCATTTTGGTACTGAATATAATGAATGACCTTCCTTATTCGAGTTCATCTCAGAATCAAATTAGCCAATATTTTTAACTCCTATTAGATAAAAATATTCGCAAAAAAAGAATCCAATTCTAGCGAAGGCTTATATCAACTTCGTAGAAACCTAACGCTTCTTGTTTTGTCGGTCGTGCAAGACATCAAGACAATCCGCAATAGCTACGTAATTCACGTCAGTAAATAATTTAAAGTAAGCATGAAATTAACCCAACTAAATGCACTTATCATTGATGACTCAACGATAGTGTTATCAACTATTCGTAACATGCTGGTTCATATTGGTTTTTCAGAACGTTTGATTGCCATTGCGAAATCACCTCGTGTTGCAATGACCATCACGAATGACACAACTTTTGATGTCATCATTTGTGATTACAACTTTGGTAACACGATCAACGGCAAACAGCTATTTGAAGAATTGAAGCAAGCCAACAGATTAAAAGATGACGGAATATTTATTCTTGTTACAGGTGAAAATTCAGCTCTATCGATACGCCCTATCCTTGAACTACGACCTGATAACTATTTGTTAAAACCGTTTAACCGCGAAACTCTAAAACAGCGCATCACCAGTTCCTTAAGGAAGAAGCTGATTTTAC
>NZ_JBFRSN010001257.1:0-2094 GCF_041473595.1 Vibrio sp. 10N.222.46.A1 | reverse complement strand
GGAACGGGCCGATGCCTTCGCAGAATAAAGGACGAATATAAGCAGGAACGAAACCTGGGAAATCAAATGCGTTTTCCACTCCTTCTTCAAGTGCCATTTGGCGAATGTTGTTGCCGTAATCTACGGTCGCAGCGCCACGGTACTGAAGATCTAGCATAGCTTGAACTTGAATAGCCATAGATTGCTTAGCGGCTTTCACCACTTTTGCTTCATCAATAGTACGTTCTTGTGCTGCTTTCTCCATCGTCCAACCTTGCGGCAAGTAGCCGTTCAGCGGATCGTGGGCAGAGGTTTGGTCAGTCACTACGTCAGGCGTGATATTGCGTTCAACAAGCTCTGGGAATACATCTGCTGCGTTACCGAGTAGGCCAACAGAGATTGGTGTGTCTGATTCTTTAATCATTGCCATCGCTTCATCTATGCTGGTGGCTTTTTTGTCGACATAGCCTGTACGCAAGCGGTAATCGATTCGTGATTCATCACATTCAACCGCAATCATCGAGAAGCCAGCCATAGTCGCTGCGAGAGGTTGAGCACCGCCCATACCGCCAAGACCACCCGTTAGAACCCACTTGCCGTTTGCTTCTCCTTGAAAGTGCTTCTTCGCGATAGCGACAAACGTTTCATAAGTGCCTTGAACGATGCCTTGTGAGCCAATGTAAATCCAGCTACCTGCGGTCATCTGGCCGTACATCATCAAGCCTTCTTTATCGAGCTCGTTGAAGTGTTCCCAGTTCGCCCAGTGTGGAACAAGGTTCGAGTTAGCGATCAGTACGCGAGGTGCGTTTTTATGTGTCGGGAACACGCCCACAGGTTTACCTGATTGAACAAGCAACGTTTGGTCGTCTTCTAAACGCTCTAATACTTCAACAATCTTGTCATAACATTTCCAATCACGTGCCGCGCGACCGATACCGCCATACACAACCAGTGCATGTGGATGTTCTGCCACATCAGGGTCTAGGTTGTTCATCAGCATACGCAGTGGTGCTTCTGTTAACCAAGATTTAGCGCGCAAAGTGGTGCCATGAGGTGCGCGAATTTCGCGAGTCGTGTCGAGACGAGGGTCACTGTTGTGGTGTTCCGTCATTTTGGAATTCCTTCTGTTTCACGTTATATCGTTGTAGTTGTAGTTGTAGTTGTAGTTGTAGTTATCGGTATAGCTGGATTAGTCGCTGGCCATTGCACTGGCTATATCCCAACACAAACGTGCCGCCAATCGAGCCGTTTGGCCATCGATGTCGTAGTCTGGGTTGTATTCCGCAATGTCCGCGATAATGAGTTTTTCACTGTGTTTGAAAATCTGTTCTAGAAACGGAGCGAGTGCTTCATAGCTCACGCCTCTTGCCGCTGGTGCACTTACGCCCGGCGCAGTCGCTGCGGGGAATACATCGAGATCAATGGTGAGATAGAGGTAATCACATTCAGCGATGAATTTTTGCAACGTAACCAGTTGAGCGACTTGGTTAACTTGGGTCATGTTGCGGTCGTGTTCATACCAAACACCCAGTTGGTCAGCTTTGTTAAACAGCGCTTTGGTATTGCTAGCAGCACTCACGCCAAGACAAGCGTAATGAAACGGCCATTGATGTGTATGGCAGTAATCACTTATCTGGTTGAAAGGCGTGCCTGAGCTCGGTTTAACATCGGCGATTTCGCTTTCAAATTCACGAAGATCAAAGTGAGCATCAAAGTTAACGATGCCGATCTTAGGTTTGTGTATTGGCTGATCTTTATCAATACGTTCAGTTTTATGAAGGCGTTCTGCTTTATGTAAATGTTCCGCGAGGCCTTGGAAAGATGCCCAAGCAACTTCGTGACCACCGCCAAGGGTAATCACTTTGTTGGTTGATAAAGCATTAGCAATAACAGAAGCACACTGTTTTTGACTGACTTCGAGTTGACCATCGTTACATTCGATGTCACCAAGGTCCGCGATGTGTGTATCACTGTGCCAAGCCATATTAGCCAACGCTTGACGAATCAGGTTGGGTGCTTGTCTTGCGCCCACTCGTCCTTTGTTTCTTGCAACGCCTGCATCGCTGGCAAAGCCAACTAAGGCGATAGCGCTATCAGTAAGCTCGTTACCTAAAT
>NZ_JBFRSN010001256.1:0-844 GCF_041473595.1 Vibrio sp. 10N.222.46.A1 | reverse complement strand
TGCTTGTTCTGCATCTTCATCGACAGGCGTATTGGCAAGACGAGGCTCGATGATTTTCTCTGTAACGTACCAACCAATTGCCACAATTAGAATTGAAGACAAACCAGTAAAGAAGATGTTCGCTAGAGGGTTGATCACGTATGCAGGGTCAAGAACGTTTGCCGCTGTTTGAGTGAAACCTGCTAGTAGCGGATCAATACCTGAAGGAATGAAGTTCGCTGAGAAACCACCTGATACACCAGCAAACGCTGCTGCAATACCCGCTAGAGGGTGACGACCCGCTGCGTGGAAGATGATACCGCCAAGAGGGATTACTAGAACGTAACCTGCATCTGCTGCTGTGTGAGACACGATAGCAACAAGAATTAGCATTGGCGTTAGCAACTTAGCTGGCGTGAAGTTAAGCATCTTCTTAAGGCCAGTCGTAATGAAGCCTGAAGAGTCAGCAACGCCAACACCTAGCATAGCAACAAGTACGATGCCTAGCGGTGCGAAGCCTGTGAACGTGGTAACCATATTCGCTAGGAAGCTAGCAAGCGCTTCACCAGTAAGTAGGTTGTTTACTTCAAGAGCAGCACCCGTTTGAGGGTTGATTAAGTCGAATGAAAGATTCGATAAAAGTGCAGATGCTACCCATACAATAACTAGAGCCCAGAAGAACAGAATTGCTGGATCTGGAATTTTGTTGCCGGCGCGTTCAATGAAGTTTAGAAAGCGGTCCATACCACTGATCTTCTCAGTCGATGGTGCTTTTTTTACGGCTTGGTTACTCATTGTAACTCCATATGTGATGTTGTTTGTTTAGGCCTAATATAAGTTTTGACCATGGCCTATTGGTACAGCA
>NZ_JBFRSN010001255.1:0-2095 GCF_041473595.1 Vibrio sp. 10N.222.46.A1 | reverse complement strand
GCACGAGCAATCGCAATACGTTGTCTCTGGCCACCAGAAAGCCTAACACCGCGTTCACCAAGAAAGCTGTGATAGCCTTCAGGTAGGTTTTGGATGAACTCATGTGCATGTGCTTTTTTAGCGGCCTCGATAACTTGCTCGTCCGTTGCTTTCGGGTTTCCGTAGCGAATGTTGTGGAACACATCGTTACTGAACAGAGCAGGTTGCTGTGGAACCAGTGCCATCTGCTTTCTTAGCTCGTTAGGATCAAACTGATTCAGTTCAACACCGCCTAAGGTTACTTTGCCTATTTGTGGGTCGTAGAAACGTTGCAGCAGTTCAAATAGGGTGGTTTTACCTGCGCCAGACGGGCCAACCAATGCCAACACTTTACCTTCATGGGCCGTTAGCGTGAGGTTGCTTGTTGCGGGCTGGTCGGGTCTTGATGGGTAACAGAAGGTCACATCATCAAAAGCGACTTCTGGTGTCACGTTATCGAGTGATGTTGGGTTTTCTACAGGCGCAACAATATGGCTTTCAACTTGTAGAATTTCAATTAATCGTTCTGTCGCACCTGCCGCACGTTGCAATTCACCCATCACTTCAGAAATGGTACCTAATGACGAAGCTACCATAATGGCATAGAAGACAAACGCCGCTAAGTCACCTGCCGACATCGTACCGTTGATGACATCGCTGCCACCAACCCAAAGCATGCCTGCAATCGCACTGAACACGATAACAATCACACCAGAGATAAGAATCGCGCGTTGCTTTACTCGCTGACGTCCAATTTCATATGCTTTTTCCACTTCAATCGCAAATGACGCTTTCTCTTGTGCTTCTCGGCTATAACTTTGCACCGTTTTAATATGCTCAATCGCTTCGCCAGCATAAGAGCCGACATCAGACATCGAATCTTGGCTTTGGCGAGATAGGGCTCTCACTCGTCGACCGTATACCAAAATCGGAATCAGGATAAACGGCACTGAGGCCAACACGATCAGCGTTAGCTTAATGTTGGTCGCGAACAGCATGATGATTGCGCCAATACACATTAATGCGCTACGCATCGCCATAGAAAACGACGAACCAATAATGCTTTGAAGCAGAGTTGTGTCGGTTGTGATACGCGACATGATGTCGCCACTGCCATTGGTTTCAAAGTAACTCGGATGAAGTGTCACCACGTGATTGAAAACCGACAGGCGAATATCTGCACTAACACGCTCCCCAACAGAAGAGACTAAATAGAAGCGGAAAAAGGTGCCAATCGAGATCAACACGACTACAACCATGATGAATTGAATCGCACTGCCTAAATCTGATAACGATTGTTGACTGAAGCCTTGGTCGATAAGAAGACGAATACCGTGTCCGACTGAAAGGGTTAAGCTCGCCGTGAAGATCAACGCAATCAATGCTGCAATCACACGGCCTTTATAGGGCTGAATAAATTTGCTGAGCTCAAATAAAATACTGAGGCTTTTCTTCTCAGGTTTGGGTTGTGGCGCTTTTTGAGTAGATCGTTGAGCCGTTCGCTGAGTAGAGTCACGCGTAGAAGAGACATCGTTTTGCATATGACTGCCTTAATGTGTTGTCGCTTTAAGAGTAGATGGCTTGTTGTTTGTACGTACTTGTCACGAATCAAGTGCTAGTCGTTCGTAAATGTTTGTTGCTTACAAGAGAAACCATTAAAGCACGCATCGCTGACTGATGCTTCCTAGGACACTCAATTTTCGGACTTTGATGCTTAGCAAGTGAGGAAATCGATACTGTTCAAAAGGAACATTAAGCATTTAGTGAGACTTGAAATAAAGATCAAACGAGCTATTTGATTCTAATTTTTATGCATGTGAGCGTGAGCCAATAGCGAATGGAAGCTACAGGTTCTTAGATCTTGTACTGATTTTTTAATTGGAAGAGAAACGTTTGCTTTTCCCTCGATTTCAAGCTTATCAGCAACTTGTGACTTTTGGTTGTAAGACCAGTTATAGCGACTGTTTTCTACGCAACTTTCGTTACAAAAATTCAACAAAATAGTTTTTTATACATTTTTCTTGCATAAAACCTCGAATTGAATAGAATAACCAACAAATGACAATTAATGCAGTAT
>NZ_JBFRSN010001254.1:0-340 GCF_041473595.1 Vibrio sp. 10N.222.46.A1 | reverse complement strand
ATATTGGAAAGAGAACCACCGCGATGAAGAGGAAAGACTTCCACTCCAACGAGCGTTTTTCGCCAGTTTCAATTTTATTAACATCACTCATACATTTTGCCTATTTTGTATTTAGTAATTTCGAGTAACCCATTCTATGGGGCTAAAGTTCTTGAGTATCTAACAACAAATTTTAGACCATACACAAAGTAGGGTTCAATCAAATCCCCCGTTATAACCCTTGCTAATCAATACTTTTTTGAGGTCATCCAAACTTGTTTTCAGTTAAACAAAGTTATTAAAAAGTATTAACAAATGTGAAGAATTAAGTATATTTCACAAATGTTAAAAACCAACATAC
>NZ_JBFRSN010001253.1:0-1866 GCF_041473595.1 Vibrio sp. 10N.222.46.A1 | reverse complement strand
GTAATAGCAAAAGTCTTGCAACACCATCAATACAACAAAACTCAGCACGCCCATTTCAATATCCATTAAGCGCCAACCAAACATCCAAAGATACAACTGCACGACCAATAACCCGGTGAGCAAATCGGAGAGTTGATGCATTCCTGCCAGCGTGAAGTTACACATCACTTCTGAAAGTTTATAGCTCGAGTTATCAGGCAGTCGACCTTGCTTCTGACCGATAAAATACTCAGCCAACATGCACACAATGAACAAGGGCGCTAATACCAGCAGTAGCCATTCTGGGTGATTGATTAATGCGTCGATATTCATGTTTTATCCTTGTTGAGACGCCATACGCGTTCTTAGTATCAAGCTTACTTAGACTTGCTCGCCTGAGATTCAATCAGCAGAATTACGTTACCAGCGAGCAAAGTGATCTTCTGTTAGGCCAAGAACACCATCGAGGTGATGTGTCACTCCATTGTTGTCTTCAATCGAGCCAGAAAAGTGACCAATGAACTGACGAAAGTTACTCTTTAACAGCCATAAATTGAGCTTTTCGCTGCGGTTATTTAAGGGCGTAAAGGTCAGGTTTATACGTCCATCTTGTGATGTTATCTGCCAAGGCAAGTTCGTGTCTTGGCGACTGAACGTAAACTGTACCGGGTTAAGCAAGTGTCTGGTTCCATTGACCCATAACACGTTTTCGCAGCCTCCGGTTTCATTCACGCCCGCCGCGAGGTTTAGGCCAATATCTGTGCCATTGGATTGCGTGTTGATGCTTGCCCAGCGCCAGCTGGTTTCACGTCTCATGTAGCCCGCTGAAAAGTCATAACCGGCACGAGCTTGTTGGAGAACGAGTGATTCTCCTTTGATTTGGATTTCACCGCTGATGCGCAAAGCATTGTGCTTTTGAGTGTAAGTCCAACCTGAATAACCCGTTGGGCTGCACATCGCCAAGGGCAAGCTGTCGGCTTTAGGCTCTAAAGCGATATCGGCCTTAATGAGTTTGGTATTCAAGTGAACTTGCCATTGCCCGCCTTCAATATTAAAGGTGATGCTTTGGCCTGCAATGTTTGTCGTGCCGTCAAATGGCGAAGCGGTAACTTGTTTATCAAACCCTAATGGCCTCAACCAAGATGACTCTTCTAGATGGTTGTTTTCAATATCGTACAGATAACAAAATGCCGAGCCTAAGTAGCGAATATCCGCGATAGCGACACCAATAATGTGCGTGTCGGTGACAATGCTGACAAATTGGAATTGTTTGTAGTGGAGGTGCTTCTGCCAAGAGTTTGCTTTTGAATCCATCGAGTTTCGGTAGTCAAAGCTCTCGATGTTCAGGTGCTTGGGGATGCCATCGAAATGTCCAATGATCGGCTGACCATTAGAATCAATCAAACTGTGTGGAGCAGGATTCGTTTTTATCATTGCGATAGTTCACATAAATTTAACAACTAAAGCCATTGTGCGATGAGTAGCGTAGAATTGGGAGGTCATATTCGGACAAGAGCGCGTTACCAATCACGATTTTGTCAGTAGTGTTGTTGAAGCTGAGTAGTCATGTTGATGGGAATGGGCTCGATATAAGGAGAGACGATTGGAGATTATCGCGGAGTATAAGCCGACCGGACATCGGCATCAATTGGGTACATTAGATATCGCGCTGCTGTTGAATACGTTAGAGCAACGAGGTCTCGATATTGAAAGGCTACTCAATGATGTGGGTTTGCCGAACATGGATTGGCGAGACCCGAATGGAAAGCTGACTTACGCTGACAAACTTTCGTTATTTAGCGCGGCGAATCAGAGCTTTCCTCACGATGGCTTAGGGCTTTGGCTGGGGGAACACGCTAGCTTGAGCCACTTTGGTGTGTTGGGTTA
>NZ_JBFRSN010001252.1:0-1562 GCF_041473595.1 Vibrio sp. 10N.222.46.A1 | reverse complement strand
TCATAGTTCGCTCACCTTTTCTTTCTTATGATTTGATGACTGAAGCGATGACTTGCTCACAAGAGTAAAGTAAAGGTGAGATACGCGGCTAATTCAATAAATAAGCCAGAGAAAACAAGCTGAATAGACAGTCTAAAAACAGAAATCTTACTGATTCAACACAAACAAAAATGGCCACCAAATCGGCAGCCATTGTGTTTTAAATCTGAGTCTAAGCTAAACGTGAAAGGTTAATCGAATAACTCGATGACCAGCTTGTTGTCTTTAATCACTAGATTGGGTTCCGATGACTTGATCAACGACTCTTGCACTTTATTGCTGTCGAGCTTGTAAACTGGAGACTGGGACAAAGCAAAACCAATCATAGAAACGGCAGGCTTAAGTAGTTTGGCAATCTCTGGCGAAAGCTGTTTATCTTTTTCTTCAAAGCGCTCTAAACGCAGTGATTTCAAATAAATCTCGCCGCTCTCTTTGTCGTATTCAGGAATCGCACTGAACTCGATATCCAAGTCCAACCCCATATTCGGCATATTGAACACCTGAACTTTTGCATTGGTGTTCGCTAAAACAGACACACGCTCGGTATCAGCTCTACCAATCTGCACCGCTAAATCATCAACAGCGACTTGCGCATACATAACGTTTTGCACACCGACTTCTTGTTCTAACATCACCGAATCTTGCAGGTAGTTCATCATTTCTTGCTCAGTCACGCTGTAGCTAACACAACCACTTAGCACCAGCACAGAAGCTGCCAAAATAAACTTTTTTGCTACGTTAATTATCATCAATACCAACTCTTTATCGTTAGTTATTAGCGCGGAATTTACCTTGTAATGGTACTGTAAAATAGTCGTCACAATTACAGTGTCGGATAACTGAGTAAAATGATCCACCTAGTTGGTGATTGCGTACAATTTAAAATTAGCAAAAATAGTTAGGGAAACAATGACTGCATTAACGATATTTTACGATGGCACCTGTCCACTTTGTGCAAAAGAGATGGCGGCACTGGCTAAATCTGATACCAAAAATCAGATTCAAACCATCGATATCTACAGTGAGGCGTTTACAGATTACCCGCAGATAGATGCAGAGGCAGCCAACACGATTTTGCATGCACTCGATGAGAATGGAAAACTGCTGCTGGGTTTGGACGTGACTTACCAAGCGTGGAAGCTGGTTGGTAAAGGTTGGCTTTATACCCCATTGCGCTGGGCGATATTTAGGCCAATGGCCGACTGGTGTTATCTGCGGTTTGCCAAGAACCGATACAAAGTCTCTTTCTGGCTAACTGGAAAGTCACGTTGCAACGGTAACAGCTGCACTAAATAGCTGTACTAAATTGCATTGGTATTAAGACATACCACTCGCGACTTTGTAATACACCACACCAAACAGCGCAGCAAAAACTAAAACGGTAACCGCGACTTTTAACCAAATAAACTTCATGTTTTGTCCTCTAAATTCTGTTTACTGTTTCGCGAGACAAGTTACCACAACAAAACATTCGGTTGGGTAATGATTTATAGAACTTTGTAGTCATACCAATCACAGTAAGT
>NZ_JBFRSN010001251.1:0-1872 GCF_041473595.1 Vibrio sp. 10N.222.46.A1 | reverse complement strand
AGACTTTGGCTTTCGTTAATGGGGTTGTTGGGGTTCGATAGCCATGTGCCCAACTGTCATCCACGCCCATGAAATCACCAGCAAACACGCCGCCTACTTCAAGGCTGTTTTCAATCCTTTGCCAAATTTCATCAAAACGGGTGGGGTCGGAAAAAAACAGACTCGAATTGGCAATCACTACGCCAGATTTCGGGTAATCATAATTTTCAAATCCACATTCAGATATATCGACCAAAGGCTTGCGACCAAATCTGTCTCGACATATAGCAATGGAATCAGGATTAATATCAAAACCATAGACTTGATAAGCTTGCTGCTCCAAAAAGGCGATGTCACTGCCTGTTCCACAACCACAATCAATCGCAACATTTAAGCCTGACTCATTCAGTTTGATTGCGAATTCAGTTCTCTTTAAATGAGGTTTGCTTAGTGCTTTTTGGTAATACTGACGCCAGATCTCTGAATGTTCACCCATGGCGCTTCTCCAACAGTCCACTTAGGCTTTGAACTTGCACGATACGTGGATGCTGTGACTTAAGTTCAACTCCTTCCGTGTTCAACCACACCGCTTTCAAACCCGCTTCAAGTGCTGGGTAAATGTCTTTCTCTAGAGTGTCGCCAACCATGGTGATGTCTTGTGGTACAACACCGAGCTTAGAAATAATGGCAGGATAGAACCCCGACTCGAACTTAGAAAAGCCAATGCTCGCCTTACAAAAGTAACCCAAGATAGATTGAGACAGGCCAACGCGCTCAAAGGCACGAATGATGTCGTCTTTACTGGAATCACCAGCATTGGTGGCAACGTAGACTTGATGATTTTTGGAGAGTTCAGCCAGTAATGCACGAGCACCACTCACTTCTTGTACCGTTTCCCAGTCACACATCTTCCCTTGTGCGTCTGGGAAATCGACCATCAGCGTATTGCCCCAGTCGAATAAGACTATTTCTGTTAATTCGATTAGCTTTGTCATCTTGCCTCCTGCATACGATGAATTATCTAATGTTCAAGCGAGCCTATAGAAACTTCTCGATAAGGATCTCGTCAAAGTACTGGTCGCCAATCTTACCGTGTTTCTTAGCCGTTCCGACAATTTCAAAACCTTGCTTAAGGTATACCGCTAACGCGCGCTCGTTGTCTGCTCTTACATAGGCGAACAGCTTTTCATAACCTTTGGCTTTGGCTGATTTGAATGTGTAGCCAAACAACTGCTTGGCAACGCCCTGCCCACGGCTATTTGCATCAACATAAGTGCCAATAATACCAACGTGGTCAAAGGCCTTAGTGTAACTAGCGAATGGTTCTACATTCTGAAAACCAAGCAACTGGCTTGTCGTCTCGTTGACTGCAACGCTAAATACACCGCACTCAGGGAACGACTCAATGAATGCCTTTTCTTCATCAACAGTAAAAGTCTGATCCAAGATCGTATAACGCGCTTCGATAATGATTGGATTCAATACATCAATAATGCCTTGTGCATCTTGTACCGCGACTTCTCTGATTGTTAAGCTCATACTTCTCTACCTTTTTATTGCTTTCGGCAAATTCTATCGCTATATGCCATCTCTTTGATAGGACAGAATGTTGTCGAAAGCGATATCGAAGTAGAGTTCGTAGCTATTTTGTTCAACATAGCCCAAATGTGGAGTCGCTGTGACGTTTGTTAAGGACAGTAGCGGTTCGGTGTCTGTTGTTACGGGCTCACAATCAAACACATCAATAGCGGCTGTTTTGGTCGGTACCTCGCGTAGTTCATGATACAGAGCCATCGGTTCGACTAACTCCGCGCGGCTGATGTTCACAAGCAGTGAGTTCGGCTTCATCAAGCTGAGGTCGTGTGCCGTAACACATCCTCTGGTCACATCATT
>NZ_JBFRSN010001250.1:0-227 GCF_041473595.1 Vibrio sp. 10N.222.46.A1 | reverse complement strand
GTTTATTTAAGAGTTTTGAGGTAGTACGATTCAATGAACGGGACGAACAAGCACTCACCTCATTAGGTAGGATGAAACATTGGCACACTTACTCGGTCGTTGCGATTAAGCGTCGTTAAATGGTCAGTAACTAAAACTCGTTTGGATGCCTGTCCGTTTTGACGCAAGCCTCTCATCTCTTTGCTGTTTAATCTTCTAAGCTAATTTTAGTTTCCACTATGAGGGCT
>NZ_JBFRSN010001249.1:0-2177 GCF_041473595.1 Vibrio sp. 10N.222.46.A1 | reverse complement strand
GTGTCAGCGGACCAAGTATTGGCTTCACAAGAAGTACATGATATTTCGGTTGCTTTGGGTATCGATCCTGATAACGATGACTTGTCAGGCCTGCGTTACGGTAAGATCTGTATCCTTGCCGATGCGGACTCGGATGGTCTTCATATCGCGACACTGCTATGTGCACTATTTACTCGCCATTTCCATGCATTGGTTGAAGCGGGTCATATCTATGTGGCAATGCCCCCTCTGTATCGTATCGATTGCGGTAAAGAAGTGTTCTACGCACTTGATGATGCAGAGAAAGATGGTGTGCTTGAGCGACTGTCGCAGAAGAAAGCTAAGATCAACGTGCAACGATTCAAAGGTCTGGGTGAAATGAACCCACTTCAGTTACGTGAAACCACCATGGATCCGAACACTCGTCGTCTTGTTCAATTAACGATTGATGACAACGAAGCGACCAACGAGATGATGGACATGCTGCTTGGTAAAAAACGTGCAGATGATCGCCGTACATGGCTACAGACTAACGGTGATATGGCCGAGGTATAATGGATGTCTAACGAAATTACATATGATGGCGTTGAACAGCTGCCAATGCGCAAGTTCACCGAAGATGCCTACTTAAATTACTCAATGTACGTGATCATGGATCGTGCATTACCGTATATCGGTGATGGCTTGAAGCCAGTACAGCGTCGTATTATCTACGCGATGTCTGAGCTGGGCTTATCAGCTGCATCGAAATACAAAAAATCAGCACGTACCGTTGGTGACGTATTAGGTAAGTATCACCCACACGGTGACTCTGCTTGTTACGAAGCGATGGTATTGATGGCGCAGCCTTTCTCTTACCGCTACCCATTGGTAGACGGTCAAGGTAACTGGGGTGCTCCGGACGACCCGAAATCGTTCGCTGCGATGCGTTATACCGAAGCGAAATTATCTAAGTTTGCTGAGGTTCTTCTAGGTGAACTAGGTCAAGGCACCGTTGATTGGCAACCAAACTTTGATGGCACCATGAAAGAGCCTCAGATGTTGCCAGCACGTCTACCTCATATCTTACTTAACGGTATTACTGGTATCGCGGTAGGTATGGCGACGGACATCCCGCCTCACAATGTCCGTGAAGTGGCGAACGCAGCGATTCACTTGATTGATACGCCGAAAGCTGAACTTCCAGATGTGATGGGTTTCATTCAAGGCCCTGATTACCCGACAGAGGCTGAGATTATTTCGCCGAAGTCGGACATCGAAAAGATCTACCGTACAGGCCGTGGCAGCATCAAGATGCGCGCGGTTTGGCACAAGGAAGGCTCTGATATTGTTATCACTGCTTTACCTCATCAAGTGTCAGGTGCGAAGTTACTTGAGCAAATTGCTAACCAGATGCGCGCTAAGAAGCTGCCAATGGTTGACGACTTGCGTGACGAATCGGATCACGAGAACCCAACTCGCATCGTTGTCGTTCCTCGTTCAAACCGTATCGACTGTGACCAATTGATGAGTCACCTATTCGCTTCGACGGATCTAGAGAAAAACTTCCGGGTTAACTTGAACATGATTGGTTTAGACAATCGTCCTCAAGTTAAAGGCCTAGTTCAAATTCTGAAAGAGTGGATTGAGTTCCGTCGCACGACCGTTCGCCGTCGTTTGCAGTACCGTTTAGATAAAGTACTAGCACGTTTGCATATTTTAGAAGGTTTGCTTGCTGCTTATCTTAATATCGATGAAGTGATTGAAATCATTCGTACAGAAGACGAACCATGTCCTGTATTGATGAGCCGTTTCAACATTTCTGAAATTCAAGCCAATGCGATTCTTGATATTAAACTTCGTAACTTAGCTAAGTTAGAAGAGTTTAAAATCCGAGCGGAACAAGAAGAGCTTGAAGCTGAACGCGAAAAGCTTGAAAAGCTACTCGGTTCAGAGCGTCGCTTGAATACGTTGATCAAGAAAGAAATCCAAGCAGATGCAGATAAATACGGCGATGATCGTCGCTCACCTCTGATTGAGCGTGCTGAAGCGAAAGCGCTAACAGAACGCGACTTAGTACCAAGCGAACCAATCACGGTTGTGTTGTCTGAGAAAGGTTGGATTCGTCATGCTAAAGGGCATGAAGTTGATGCTGAAGGCTTGAACTACAAATCTGGTGATAAGTTCTTAGCGAGTGCTAAGGGTAAGAGTAACCAACA
>NZ_JBFRSN010001248.1:0-753 GCF_041473595.1 Vibrio sp. 10N.222.46.A1 | reverse complement strand
CAAAGTACCTATGCAGGAATCAATAAACTCACTCAGCCGGATCTGCGCCAAGATTATACGCTGACCAACGTCAAAGGCATCTTCGGCCCTGCGATTGCTGAATACGTGTTGGGTTACACGATCAGCCACTGTAGACACTTTCCTCACTACCACCAGCAACAAGTACAACGAAACTGGCAGCCACAGCTTTATACTAGCCTAACTGACAAAACCATGGTGATTTTAGGAACGGGGTCAATTGGCAGTCATTTAGCTAAAACCGCTGCTGCTTTTGGTATTCACACCATAGGTGTCAACCGGACAGGTATCCCATCAAAGCAAGAAACCTTCAAAGAAACTTTCCACATTAATGAATTAGAAGCCGCCCTCAAGCAAGCGGATATTGTAGTGAACACATTGCCATCAACGGATGATACCTACCAACTACTGAATCAAACCACCTTAAGCTACTGCTCTAACGTATTGCTGTTTAATGTGGGACGTGGGGAAAGCGTAGATAATAAAGCGTTACTGCTTGCGATTAAGAATAAATGGGTTGAACACGCTTTCTTAGATGTCTTTGAATGCGAACCTCTCACACAAGAACACCCGTTTTGGAAATTGCCTCAAGTAACCATCACACCACACATTGCGGCTCTAAGTGAGCCAAGACAGGTCGTGGAGATCTTCGCCAATAATTACCAACAATGGCGAGATGGTTTTACACTTAATCACACCATTGATTTTGATAAAGGCTACTGATGTTCTCGTCCT
>NZ_JBFRSN010001247.1:0-1276 GCF_041473595.1 Vibrio sp. 10N.222.46.A1 | reverse complement strand
GAATGGGGTCGATTTTACTGAATCCCCATTATCCTGTCATTAAGTCATCGCTTAATCGGCACGGAAAGGGCTCGGATTCTATTTATTATTTTGTGTTTAGGAGATTTTCATGACTCAACGCGCTCAAGACGCACTACTTTCTTTCAGTCAGCGATACGTTGACGCGTGGCAGCAGCAACACCAAAGCTTACCTCGTAATGAGGAGTTAGTGGACATCGTATCGCCATGCGTAGAAGAAAAGAGTGGTGATGCCGTGTTGTGGAAACACTATCCACGTGAGCAATTCGCAGATTTCACCAATGTTGAAACGGGTATTGAGTTGACTCTGCATGAAGACGTCAAGACTTTCTACGGCGCACAATTTAGTGCGGATATGAACGCGACTTTTGATGGTAACGAACTGACTCTGTTACAGATTTGGAGTGATGAAGATTTCGAATGCCTACAAGAAAACATCTTAGGACACCTAGTGACTCAGCGTCGTTTGAAGCTAAAACCAACGGTTTTCATTGCCGCGACTGATGCTGAACTGGATGTTATCTCTATCTGTAACCTAACGGGTAACGTAATCCTAGAGCGCTTAGGCACCAAAAATCGTGATGTACTAGCCGAGACATTGGCAGAATTTTTAGAAAAGCTACAACCAGCGGTATAAATAGATGTACGTACTAGAACTTCAATTTGAGTGTTTTGATAACACAACGGTAAGCGCTGTCGATAAGGCGGTTAATGGCTTAATGGATGCACTTCGTTATAACGGACAAGTGTTAGGTCGTGAGTTTCCAATCGTGATGGGTGACGGTGAATTCTATGTTCGCGTTGTGTGTCCGGAGCAAGATAGCTTACACCCACGTAATCATTCAGACTTCGTCAAAGTCTGTTTCGAGCGCTTATCTGCGGCGAGTTTATTAGCGCCTAAGATGCGTCTGCTTGGCCGAGATCTTAACTCCGAAGAAGTAGCCGAAGATGAAACGCCGAGCTGGCAAGTGTTGTACACGACGTTCGTGCATACCTGTTCACCGCTGCGCAGTGGCGACAGCTTGTTGCCTATTCCACTATATCGTAACCCGCCGACATTTAATGGCGATCATAAAGCCGTACTGAAATGGCAGACCGAATGGCAAGCCTGTGATGAAGTGCAAATGGGTGGTGGTTGCCGTGCTGAACATGCAACGCTAACCGAGATCAGTGATACTAAGAGTGTGTTGTTTAAACGCGGTTGGGGTCTAAGAGGGCGCATTGAATTTCTGACTAAGATTCCAACTTACTACTACTT
>NZ_JBFRSN010001246.1:0-742 GCF_041473595.1 Vibrio sp. 10N.222.46.A1 | reverse complement strand
ACTTCATCAAAACTTCAACAGGTAAAGTGCCAGTAAACGCGACTCCTGAGTACGCACGCATGATGCTTGAAGTTATTCGTGACATGGGCGTAGCTAAAACAGTTGGTTTCAAACCAGCTGGTGGCGTACGTACAGCTGAAGATGCTCAAGCTTACCTTGCAATGGCTGATGAGCTACTAGGCGCTGAGTGGGCAGACAACATGCACTACCGTTTTGGCGCTTCAAGCCTACTGACTAACCTTCTTAATACATTAGAAGTGACAGACCAAACTGCTGATCCAGCAGCATACTAATTTCCCTATCGGGTATAACAATAAAGTCTGTTTGATGGAGTGGTGTTAAGTCACTCCATATTACCTCTTTCCCTACAAACCATACTCACTAGAGTTTGGGAGGCACTAATGTATCTACCTCAAGAAATTATTCGCAGAAAACGTGATGGTGAAGTCCTAACGACTGAAGAAATTAACTTCTTTATTCAAGGCGTGGCTAAAAACACGGTTTCTGAAGGCCAAATTGCAGCATTCGCAATGGCTATCTTTTTTAATGAAATGACGATGCCAGAACGTATCGCACTGACGTGTGCAATGCGTGATTCGGGCATGGTGATTGACTGGAGCCACATGAACTTTGATGGCCCAATCGTTGATAAGCACTCTACTGGTGGTGTTGGTGACGTAACTTCTCTGATGCTTGGCCCTATGGTGGCAGCATGTGGTGGTTTCGTTCCAATGATCTCTGG
>NZ_JBFRSN010001245.1:0-337 GCF_041473595.1 Vibrio sp. 10N.222.46.A1 | reverse complement strand
CCGCGTCACCTTTAAACAGTGAAATCGCAAGCTACACACTCAACAGCGTCGATGATGCTGGTGTCACTGCGGTTATTAACGGCATCGAAGCAGACCTTAAAACGTCGAACAAAGTGATTGCTGGCTTCATTCATTTACAAGCTATCGTTGATGCGAAACAAAGCAACGAGCAAGCGGTTAACTTGAATGCAGACTCCAGAGCTTCACTGACGACAGCGTTCTTATTCGCCAAGCACCTAAATGGCCAACTGAATGCCGTTTCTGGTCGTAGTGTGTTCTTCACACTAAGCCGTATCGATGGTGGCTTTGGTTACCTAGATACTAAGCAACTAGCGAA
>NZ_JBFRSN010001244.1:0-3572 GCF_041473595.1 Vibrio sp. 10N.222.46.A1 | reverse complement strand
TTGCTAATGCTGTTTTGAATGTTACTGCAGGAAGAAACGACATAGTGTAAGCGGCTTTTAGGTCAACCGAATTAGGGTTTGCACTGCCTTTCCATACACCATTTAGGTTCGCAGAAGCCAACCCAGTCGCTGTTGCTGCTTTTGTTGCGAAAAGCGAGCCGCCAACTGATTCGGTGGTAAACCACGTCGAGTAGATGATGTCTTTGGTATCAAGGCTAACCTTGCCGGCGGCATTCGCCCCTGCAAAGATTTGCTCTACACCCTGAGTTACTTTCTGAGCTTGAGCTAAGCTGCCGTCAGTATACGTTACTGAACTTGATTTCAGAGCCGCGTAGCTTGACGACATACCTACCGGGTCGCCATTAACATCGTTCAGTTCATTCGACAGTGCCAACACGTATTCGCTTGAAGCATCGAGTGAATCTTTAAATACAATAGTAAAGGCATCCGTTGCAGCGCTAGATAACACATTAAAGTGCGTACCTAGAGTCAACACGCCTGTAACCGTTGGTGGTGTTGTGGATGTGAGTGAACTGCTAAGTTTTAGAATGTAAACGCCGCCGGTCGCGACACCGTCGGCAAGACCGGTACCTTCGAAATTCATAACGATTGGCATCGAAGTAGACCAGCCATCCATTGTGTTCATTGCCGCAATTGGATTCGTTAACGAATCTTTACCACCCGTTGGTAACCCGAGAGTGCCATCCGTCGTGTCCATCAGAGCAAAGCTTGGCAGTGGAACCGCTTTGTTCGCACCACTTAGATGAAACTTAATACTCGTTGTGCGAGCCAGTGAATCTTGAATGTACTGCTCATATTTAACGGCAGTTGAGGCACCTGAACTCGAAGAGTCATCACCACAACCGGCAAGAAATATCGCCGAAGCAAGCAGCGAAACACTAAATAACTTTTTCATGTTTGAATTCCGTTTAGTTAAAGGTGTAGTTCAATTGAATTGCAGATAGGTAAGCGACTGCATCACCTGAAAACTCAAGCTTTTGACCCAGTTCGTTAGTTTCCGTGAAATCACCATCTTTACTTTGTACAAGTGCAAAACCAGCATCAATAGAAAGATCTGGGCTGTATTGGTAAGTCAAGCCAGTGCTGTACCAGTAACGATCGCTATCTGGGATACTTAACGTTGCTTGACCAGCTTGCTCGTCATAGGCAAGACCCGCCCTTAGTGTCCACTCTTGATTCAACTGATAAGTCGCACCCAACGAGTAGCGGTTGTTATCCTCGTAGTGTTCTGTCTTTTTAAAACACACACCATCTTTACAATCTGGACTGGTGGCTTTAAGTTCTTTAAAACTGCTCCAACCCGTTTGTTGCCAACCGTAGTGGATAGCCCACTGTTCGGTCAGTTGGTGGAAAGCCGATATTTCAATAATTGAAGGTAAGGTAATTTTTAAGCGGCCAGTCGTTGCAGTTGCGCTACCTTGTACGATTCCACCGGTGTAATCTTTGAAATCACCATCGTCAAAATCAAGGTCAACTTCCGAACGATAAGCGATAGAAAATCGATTGTTTTCATTCAATTCATATAAGCCACCCACATTCCAACCAAATGCGAATGTTTCACCAGTCATACTGATTAACTTCGTCGACGAAGGATCTCCAGTAACATTTGAAATAGCACCTTGGTGTCGGTTGAGTTCAGCTTCTGCATAAACAAGGTTTACGCCAGCACCAATGCTGAATTGGTCGTCGATTCTATACGCTACGTTTGGGTTTAAATTGACAGACATTAGTGATGTATCACCAGCTAGATCACCCGCGTAGATATCATCTGGGTAATCGGTAGCAACACCGTAGTTGGAAAACATACCAATGCCCCAAGCCCATTGCTCATTGATTGGGCTAATGTAGTAAGCACCAGGTACAATTTGAAGGGGAGCGACGTCTTTAGATGTCTGACTTTGTCCGCCAGAACCTGGAACATTGTTTTGAGTAATGTCTACTTCTGGATCAACGACAGAAACCGCGCCTGAAAATTGGGCTGTATCAAATAGGGTCATTGCAGCGGGGTTTCTCGCAAGTACACTCGCGTTATCGGCAACTGCACCTTCACCTGAGAATGCGCGTCCAAGGCCTGAGGCAGAGTGCTCAGCAACTTGGAAACCAGCCGCAAGTGAATTACATGCAAATAGTACAGAAAGCGAAACGAGAGAGCGTTGTATTGTTTTCATCCTTGACCCTCCTAGGGCATCAAATCTCATTCTTATTGTTGAAAACACACTGAGCATTGTTATTAGTGATGCTCCAATGTAAATGACATGTTAAATTCATGTTTCATGTAAAGTCAAAGAATGAGTTATCATTTTGTGAAGTTATAATTTTAAGGGGCGGGACTTTAACATTTATAATATGCATACAATCAATGGTTTATTCGTGGTTGGAGGTGTGACCAGAATGTTTATGCGCATTATCGGAATAAATAGTGTTCAATTGCTTAAATATGTAACAACTTCGTTTGTGTTTACCGTTAATCGCTAAATCGGCATAATACGGTTTCATTTACGATGGCATTAAATTGGAATTTAAGTTTGGAATTACTCGCGATAGAGTTTCTTGGAAAACCGCTTCGTTTAGAAGGTTCAATGGCTGGTTGGCAACAGCTGTTCTGGGATAATACACTTGTGTCTCAACTGGATGCGACCTCAGAGCAAGATAATGCTCGAACTCACTCATTCATGTTGCAATCTGGCGAAGATACGTTGCAGTGTCACGTCAAAGCGTCAGTTCAATGGCAGCCATTTGAGATGTACTACAAAGCCTCCGTCAATGGTCAAACGATTGCCGAAGGTAACCGCGACACTAAAGACATCGAGCAACAAACTCCCGTTGTAGCACCTAAACCTGAGAAGCGTTTTAGCTTAATTGGATTAGTGTCGCTTGGTATGAAAGCATTAAAAAGTGCCAAGCTAATCAAAGTCGTACTTGCCTCAGCGAGCTTGGCTGCGTATTCATGGCTGTTTTCAATTCAATTTGCTTTAGCTCTAATCGCTTGCCTTATGTTCCATGAATACGGCCATATTAGAGCGATGAAATACTTTGGCATGAAGACCAAAGGCATCTATTTGATACCGTTCCTTGGTGGTTTAGCGTTATCCGATGAGAAGATCAATACGCGCTGGCAAGACGTAGTTATCTCAATCATGGGGCCATTGTTCGGATTGATATTGTCTTTGGTGTTTACCGTGTTGTACTTGATCACTGGCGAGATGTTCTTTGCTGGGCTTGCAGTATTCAACGCGCTATTGAACTTGTTTAATCTATTGCCAATTTTGCCTCTCGATGGCGGACATGTACTGAAAAGTATCAGTTTCTCAATGAACAGCGTGCTTGGTATTGTATTGTGTATCGCAGCCGCTGTTGCTGGTGTGGTACTGAGTTATCAGTTGAATCTGACCTTGTTTGGTTTCTTATTGTTTATGGGTAGTGTGGAAATACTGTTCGAATGGAAAGGGCGTCACCACAGTCACTTGTTACCATTAGACAAATACGGTCAAGTCGTGTCGTTTGTTTGGTATGTGGGTTTAGTGAGTAGTTTGATTGGTGTTATCTGGTAT
>NZ_JBFRSN010001243.1:0-2568 GCF_041473595.1 Vibrio sp. 10N.222.46.A1 | reverse complement strand
TTCTTTATGTGTATTCAAGCCAAACAAGCGTGGCTAGGTTATATCCCAGGGACCTTTATTGGTTGCTGCGCGACGTTTGCAGCAGGCGGCGATTGGCAACTTGTCGTGCCATCTTTACTGCTTGGTGGTGTCTTTGGATACTTGATGAAAGCAACGGGGCTTTGGCTTCACGAAAAATCGACTCAATCTTCGGAAGCGGTTGAACCACACGCTAAGCAAGCGAAGGCTTAATTCGTTAACCTAGCCTTAATTCGTTAACCTAACCTTAGTTTAGTCACTGTGAACTCTTGCAAGATAACCCCCAATTAATTTGTATATCGATTTATACAGGCACACCACTTGGTGTGCCTTTTTTGGTTTCTTAATCAATTCAAGAAATTATCAACAGAAGAACTAATAGCACTTATCAGATAAGCAAGAAGCTAGGTATTTCCGTTTGCCATGGTGATCACGCGTTTCAAAGTCCATCTCAACAACAATGGAATACAGTCTTGTCCTTGATTCTCACAATGAGACACGATCGCTAAAGCCAGGTCTGGTTTTGCGTGTTTCTTTAGAACTTTCGCCACAACTTTCTTCGCTGGAATAGGGTGATCATAAGGAATCTTAACCATGTCTCTGAAAAAGTTCTCAAACCCATTCATGTACAAGTAGTGCTCTATGTCTCTATCAGGCAGTTCTGTGAGGCGATGTCGTTCTTGATCATTACCGAGTTTAGATAGCACAGTCGCCGCATACTTCTTACCAGCAGCGTCTCCGTCAGTCACCACGTGCCAATCGATGCCAAACTCTTGCGCTACTTTAATGAGCGCTTTAAGACCAGACTGCGCGAACTCAATAATTTGAACGCCTTCCGCAGCAAGGTTATACCCACATTGGTTGGCTAACTCGTTAAACAACCAGACTTCGGTTTCACCTTCTACCAACAACCAGCAGCGAGCGTACAGAGCGCCGGACCGGTGAAAACGAATATGAAAACCAATTCGACGAAGTTCATCTTTGCTGAAGTGGTTCACATTGAGCTGGTTGGCTATGGTTTTATCTGACTGACGTACCAAACGACGAATCGATTGAAGCGGCACAGCAGCAAGTAGATCGCCACTGTTGGTGGTCAGGATTTTTTGCATGGGCAGCTTTTGCATCAAGCTCCAAGCCCTTGCCAAGTGCGTTGGGTGCAATCGACCTTCTGGATCTTCAAGGATCAAAAGAGGGCGAGCACATCTTCTTAAGTCATTTGGCCCTTTTGCTTGCAAATAGGCATTAAGTAACCCCATGAATAATAAGCGAGTTTGTTTGTTTTTGGTCTCTTCGACCAATTGATGAATGCTCTTGTCGTTCGCACCTGCTGAGTAAAGTAACCCATCACGCGGTTTTCTCGGATTTTTACGTGAGACACTCTTAAATGAGAAGTAGTGTTCTATTAAGCTTTGCATCGACTCAAGACTACTGCGCATTTCACCTTTATTAACATGTCCGGGTATCGCCATAAGGCGACGGCAGGTGTTGTCGATGCGTTTTTCTATCCTTGCCTGACGCCCATTTCCGTTTCCATTGCTGCCATTACCATTGGTTGTTTGACTCTGGCCGTTACCATTTCCACTCACATTATTAGCGTGCCCGTTACTAGCATGAACGGTGTTAGTGTGAACATTACCCGGTAGATGAGCATTGTGGTTAAGTGAATTGCCGTTGAAAGGGCGATCGAAGTGCCTTGCGTCTCTCAAACGAATTACAGGGTGTAACGTCATTAATTCTTGAGCGAGCTTTTCTGAGTGATGAAGCTTGAGAGGGTTTCCGTCCAACCCCAAAAATGCATAGTGTGTGGTCGTTTCATATTGCTCTAACGTGGCACTGATTCGATAATAGATACGAAAAACACCAAACTCGTCTTGAACCCACACCGGTTTGAGTTTGCGATAACGTCCTGCATTTAGCTCACTTTTATCGTTGGCTTTTAATGCGAGAACAATTTGAAGGTGTTGAGACTGTGGATGTGAAACTGAGTAATCGACATGGAAATCGGTCATTTCGAAGTGATATGGAACTCCGTCTGAAGGGAGAACGACGGAAAGGGCATCCAATAATGAAGACTTACCCCAAGTATTTTCACCAATAAGCGTGGTTAGCTCATCAAACGCAAGAGACATGCGCTTAATACCTCGAAAGCCAGAAATCTCGATTCTTTCTAGTTGCATAGGCTTACTCCTAACGGAAGGCTCTGCTAATTGTTTGAAAGCTAACAGATATCTTTAATCATAATCGAAAAACACAAATCTGGTATGCTCACCTGTCACAAAACCCGTTGTTATTTATACGGTGCAAAATGAGATTTTCGATCTATCTCGAGTATTTTTTTGCAGTGCAGTTTCATAAAATTCACGATTCTGTCATGATTCTCGACCTAGTATGAAGGGACAAAGAGAGAAGAAAATATGACTAAAAAGAATAAGCCGACAAAAATAGTGTTGGCACACATCAACGACACCCACTCATACTTTGAACCAACCTCGTTACAGCTATCACTTAAAATGAACAACCACATCATTGAACCTTATGTCAGTACTGGTG
>NZ_JBFRSN010001242.1:0-459 GCF_041473595.1 Vibrio sp. 10N.222.46.A1 | reverse complement strand
ATCACGTACAAAGCCTTGCGACTGAGATGAGATCCCAACTCTAACCAATGCTCCTTGGTATGATTGCTTTGCAGCCATGAAATCAAGCTGACGTTCTTGCTGAATCGCTAAACCTAACCACCAGCGAGCATTATCTGAATCGACCTCAGTCAATTTTTGGTAGCTCTCTAGCGCAATATCTTCTTGCTGAGACTTTTGACTTAATGCAGCGCGCATTGCTAAGTAGTCTTGAGTTGGACTAGGTGGTAAGTGTATTAATGGGCTCAAAGCAGCTTCCGCTTGATTGGCTTTCACAAGTAGCTTCGATAAACCTAGGCGCAGTTTTTCACTGTTGATATTGAGTTTGATACCCGACTGAAATAACTCATACGCTTTGCGAGTATCACCTTTACCAAAATAGAGAATTGCTAGTTTCTGACGGACATCTTCATTTCTTGGATCATAACGAAGCGCTTCGTT
>NZ_JBFRSN010001241.1:0-2179 GCF_041473595.1 Vibrio sp. 10N.222.46.A1 | reverse complement strand
TTTGGTGACACCGTAACCCAAGTGTCCGGTGTGGCTTTTACTTCTGATGTTCCGCTGGTCTCAATCTGACAGCGACAACCGTGCTGCTCAAATGCTTCAGTAAGAGGAACAAGATCATAAATGCATGGCTCACCACCAGTAATCACAATGTGCTTAGCAGTGTAACCTTGCTTGATATATTCATTCACGATTCCTTGAGCATCGATTGCTGACCAAGTCGGTGAATCTTCTGTCTTAACCATAATATCGCCAAGGCTGGTTTCATCTTCTGGCAACGCTTCCCAGGTCTGCTTGGTATCACACCAAGAACAGCCCACTGGGCAAATTTGCAGACGAACAAAAACAGCGGGAACGCCAGTAAACACGCCCTCGCCCTGAATGGTTTCAAACATTTCATTAATCTTGTACAACTTTCCCTCAGCTCAATCATTTGATGAAATTAATCAACCGCAGACCTTAAAGCACTTCCCCCTTTTGGTCAAACAAATGAGTACTGATAAATGAGTTGATCAAAGCCCTAGCCTGAACTTTCAAGTTCCCTTATCCTTTCGCCCATTAGATTTCGTTAGCTTTTAATTTTTTAGTAGGGAACAACATGTACAAACTGATTGCTCTTGATATGGATGGCACACTGCTCAACAGTGATAAAGTAATTTCTCAAGAGAACAAAGACGCGATTGCCAAAGCACGCGCTGCAGGTGTGAAAGTGGTTCTGGCTTCTGGTCGTCCTTTAGAAGGCATGCAGAGTAAGTTAGACGAGCTTTCAATCAACGGCGAAGATGACTTTGTGCTCTTCTACAACGGCTCTATGGTTCAAAACGTCTCTACAAAAGAACTCATTCATAGTGAGATCAGCAATGGTAAAGCCGCGAAAGAGATCGCAGCCCTCGCTGTACAGCTTGGTGGTTATGTTCATGCATTCAGCAAGATTCATGGCTTAATCACGCCTGAAAACAATGAGTACACAGCTATTGAAGCGCGTATTAATGGCTTAGAGATTACCGAGTTCGACTTTTCTCAACTAGAAGATGACCACGAAATCATCAAAACTATGATTGTCGCAGAACCAAGCAAGCTGACTGAAATCATCGGCAAGTTGCCACAAGAGCTTAAGACTCAATTTACTATCGTGCAAAGTGCACCATTCTTCTTAGAGTTCCTAAACCCAAATTCAAACAAGGGTGTCGGTATTGAGGCGATAGCTAAGCACTTGGGTATTACAGCAGAAGAAGTAATCTGCATGGGTGACGCTGAAAACGATCATCATATGCTTGAATACGCTGGCCTTGGCATTGCAATGGAAAACGCAATGGAAGAAACCAAGAAACTGGCGGATCACATCACAGCGAGCAACGACGACCATGGTGTAGCGGTCGCGATTGAGAAGTTTATTTTCAACTCATAAACGCTGAACAGGTTCTAATGAGAATTACTTTTTGCTTGTTGCAGAAATGACAAAGGCTGTGCACTGCACAGCCTTTTTGATTTTGTGTTAGTCGACTCGCTTACTCTCTTTTCCATGGCAGACGAAATGCCACCACACCAAACAGAATCAATATTGGGAAACGTAAGGTCTCAACGATAAATGAAGCGATGCCACTGAATGAGACGAAACTTCCAGCCCAGCTAATCAGTAGATTCCCCGCTAACAACATAGCCATCACTCCAAATACAATCTTGAATGAGAACTGGCCGACCAAAGGCTTCGCATCCGTTAACGTTACTAAGCATGCAATCGTCATCAAAATTGCTACCCAGAAAGAGAATGTTGGCAGTGGCCATATCACCGTGAGAACAATCGACAGTAAGCACAATGCCCACCAGACACCTTTAGAGCTTAATAAGGCACTAATATCAACATCAGGTTTCGCATCTAATCTCACGATGTGCCAAGTCGTTAACGCGCCCAATACGCCTCCCATTAAGACATCACTAAAGAACGCACTGCCTGAATAAGACGTAAATAGCATAATCCACAGTAGGCCCGCGAGCACTATCAAAATCGATTTTTGCTCCAAGAGGCGCTTTAGTTTCCAAAAGACTAACAAGGTTAAACTCACCCACAAGCCAGCCAATAAACTTGGAAAGCTATACCCACTGCTCATCACTAGCTTCAACGTTGGCAAGTAAGCATGCGGACGTGGAAAACCAAACCCTTGGTGGGCGATTAGAGTGAGCA
>NZ_JBFRSN010001240.1:0-696 GCF_041473595.1 Vibrio sp. 10N.222.46.A1 | reverse complement strand
GGGTTACTCATGATGAGTAACCCTTTTTTTGAAATTTTATAAGCCTAGTTAAAGCTAATCTTCTAATGCACTAAGCACTAAATATTTGAGATAGCTCTGTCGCACATAGGTGGTACTGACGAGGGCAGTTACGCCACGTTGTTAGCATGCGACGGTACTTTTCTAACATTGGCATTTGACTATTGAAGTGGTGATCTGCTTTGTCAAATTGAGGGTAAAGTCCTTCAGAGTCAACAAGGAAACGCACGTAATGTACGATTTGTGCTTCAGAAGCGATATCGAAACCTAGGAATTGTAGACGACGTTGGTCGACTTCCGCACGCTCTTGATCTGCAAGCATTTTATTCGACTCTTGCATCGCATGGTACATCTCCATAATGTCGATAATTTCGCGACATTCTGCTTCAGTTAAACAACCAAATTCTTTGTTAAGCTCACGCATTTGGAGTTCGTAACCACGTTCTACAATCGTTTGTAGACGCTGGTATTTAGCTGAGTTCTCAGGATCCATTTGAGACATTAGGTAGTATTGATTTGATAGAATTAGACGCTGAGCATTGGTCATTTCCATGGGAGGAACCTCACTAAAAAACTAAATGTTATATTATTTTGTTGCAGTAAGAGTAACAGCATTCCTAAGAGTGGAAACATGATCTCAACACGGATTTAATATGATTTTTTGAATTGATAAACAAA
>NZ_JBFRSN010001239.1:0-2347 GCF_041473595.1 Vibrio sp. 10N.222.46.A1 | reverse complement strand
GAAGAAATACTATTTGTTTTATTCTTAGGCTCTGTTTATTATTAGGAGGATTATTTAGTTTACCTTGATGGGAAATATCATGTCTGAATTAACAAAAACTCTATTAAATATCCGTAGCCTTCGTGCGTTCTCACGTGAATTAACTCTTGAGCAACTTGAAGAAGCGCTAGACAAGCTGACTATTGTTGTACAAGAACGTCAAGAGTCTGAAGCTGAAGAACGCGCAGCAAAAGCAGAGCAAGAAGCTAAGCTTTCTGCTATCGCAGAACAAATTGCAAAAGACGGAATCGATGTTGCCGATCTTATTGCTGCACTTTCTGGTGAAGCAAAATCTAAAACAACAAAATCTAAACGTGCTCCTCGCCCTGCGAAATACAAATACGTAGACGCGAATGGCGACGAAAAAACTTGGACAGGTCAAGGCCGTACGCCTTCAGCTATCCAAGAACAACTAGATGCTGGTAAATCTCTAGAAGAGTTTGCTCTTTAAGGCATCGAGTTTGCTAAGTGAATCATCAATAACCCACTAAGCAATAGAATTAATATTTAAGTCGACTAAAGTATTATTTACGGCTTCAATATATTCAGAAACAAAAAAGGCTCCTTTCGGAGCCTTTTTTATATTTCTAATAGTGAAATATAAATCAAAAAAATGCCTTATCTTTCCCAGTACGCTTCTTCTAGACTATCTTCTCTTTCAGGAAGGCCTCGAGATAATCGTGGCGAGTGCTGAACTAATACTTCATAACTTGCGCGGTTTGAATATTTACAAACTTGTGAGAAAGAAGAATACGTCAAGAATGAATGCTGATGCTTACTTGAGTTAGGCACATTTTCTTTATGGTACTTATTAGCGGCCATATCATGTAATAGAGCAGACAACGCAGCATCACCGGCACCATTCGTATTCTTAATCTTTTCTGGGCCGCCCATGTAAGGTGCGATATGCGAATAGATTTTCGTTGGATTTTCACATAAATCTTTATGTGCGGGACGACTAAACTCATAACGGTTAAATTCAGCAATCGAGCCTGGTAACAACGGTAATGATGTTTCACGCTTCACTGCATCTTCTGTGTAACCCGCCATAAACAAGCCCACAGGGCCTGCTGTACATAGAACTAAGTCTACCCAATCTAGTGCTTTGTCTGAAGCAGCTAGAGGATCGCTTTCACCCGTTAATGCTTCAGCTTCGTCTTCATTCATTGCAACAACGGTTACATGTTGTTCAAGGAAATCTTTCCAAAACTCTGGATCATCTTGAATAACGAATTTAGTACCAAGCGTTAAAACAACAGGTACATCGTATTTCTTCGCGTACTCAATAGCTTTCATTGTTGCTTCAGGCATAGGGTCACCTGGTTTACAACGAACTAAATACGCCGTTAATACTAAAGCAGAAGCACTTTTGAAAATTTTCTCAGGAATGCTTTCTGGTTTTAATTGGTTCATTTGTCCTTCGCTAATTGCGAAAGTACGTTCACCATCTTCTGTAATTAATGCAAAGCAGCGACCAATTGCGCCATCTACCCCTTGTAAATGGTTCAGATCCATTCTGCTTGATGTATTACATAAATAGCGGTAACCGTAGCTACCAATTTTAATATCTTGGCTCATTACACCCAATAGTGTTGAACGGTCATCCGCCAATACTGAGTAGTTGTGTAATGTATTACCAATTGTGCCACCTGCGTATTCATTAGTGATCAGGCACTGTTCTTTTAATTCTTGATACAAAGATTCAGCAGCTTCATCACCAATAACCAAAGAGTGTCCCTTACTTAAGCCATATTTTTCGATTAGCTCAGAACTCACCTTTGCTTCAATATCCACCAAAGTTTGGTCAATACCGATAATATGGGTACGTGACATTCTTTTGCTCGTTTGAGCTTGGCTTACTAAAGGGTCACGAGCGTGAACCGGAAAATAGTGCTTTGATTTACGTTGTCCAGGGAATTTCATAGGGCTAGTCTAAGTCAAGGGGAAATAGGTGGCGGATTCTACCGCGCTATATTTAACGCGGCAATCTTTCAAACTATAGCAAACGTTTGCTAGGCTATTTTTTTATTCGCCTTCCATAAAGCTAAGATCAGGCAGCATGCCCAAATGCTCGGCGTAACGTTTTTGATTAAACTCTGCGCCGTTTTTCATTACATCAAATACTTCAATTGCCAGTGCACATGCCATCGCTACAATTGCCTCTTCACGAGGTGTACCTGTCATCATTAAACGCATTAGCGTCTCTTTAACTTTTACTGGTTGCCCATCTTCAAGTTGGTTCTCGATAATCTCGATCAACTGTTCTTCTTGCATAAACTCATTTTGTTCAGACATTTTTTATCTCAGC
>NZ_JBFRSN010001238.1:0-3018 GCF_041473595.1 Vibrio sp. 10N.222.46.A1 | reverse complement strand
TCTTTAAACCATTGAGCCATTTTTTCGATCACTTTCTCGTTGCCATGATCCCAGCTTGGATCTGTTGAGCTAATGGAGTCGGTGGAAATTAGGCCTTTATAGACCTCAAGGAAACTCGGTAATTGCATAATATCTTCACTTCTACTATTGACAGGAAAACCATAAGTCGGTAAAACACATATTAAATCATATTTAATGCATAAGAAATCAAATATAGCTAAAAATTAAGTATGAATAGTCAAATTTGAAATGTAACTTACCTCAAGAATGGATGTGTTGAGATGTTGAAAACCACGATCATTGGTGCAAGCGGCTATACAGGAGCAGAACTGGCTCTAATGATAAACAGACACCCTGAGCTCACGCTATCAGGTTTATATGTCTCAGCCAATAGTGTAGATGCGGGCAAACCTATCGCTGCACTGCACGGTAAGTTAGCTGGCCTGATTGATATGCCAGTACAACCTTTAACAAATCCGGAAGAAGTGGCTAAACAGTCTGATGTGATTTTTCTAGCAACGGCACACGAAGTCAGTCACGACCTAGCGCCCATTTTTCTAGAGAACGATTGCCAAGTTTTCGACCTATCGGGTGCATTCAGAGTTAAAGGTGAAAACTTCTATCAAGAGTTTTACGGTTTTGAACATCAACACGAACAATGGCTAGACAAAGCGGCTTACGGTTTAGCGGAATGGAACGAACAAGAAATAAAAGAAGCTCAGCTTGTTGCGGTAGCGGGTTGTTACCCAACGGCATCACAACTGGCGATTAAGCCTTTGGTTGAAGCCAAGTTACTTGATGAGAACCAATGGCCAGTGATTAACGCAACCAGCGGTGTAACTGGTGCAGGCCGCAAGGCGACCATGGTTAACAGCTTCTGCGAAGTGAGCCTGCAAGCTTATGGCGTCTTCAATCACCGTCATCAACCTGAAATGGTCGCACATTTAGGATGTGATGTGATTTTCACCCCGCACCTCGGCAACTTTAAGCGTGGCATTTTAGCGACCATTACCATGAAACTGGCTGACGGTGTGACAGAACAACAGATACAAGATGCCTTCGAGCAAGCTTATCAAGGTAAGCCAGCCGTGAGATTGCTCGAAGAGACATTGCCAAGAATTCAAGATGTAGAACAGACACCTTTCTGCGATTTAGGCTGGAAGGTACAAGGTCAGCACATCATCGTTGTTTCGGCGATTGATAACTTATTAAAGGGTGCATCTAGCCAAGCGATGCAGTGTTTAAATTTACGTTATGGTTTTGCGCCATTAACTGCGTTAGTGTAAGGGAATCTAGATATGAGCCTTAATAATCAACCATTAATCATAAAGTTAGGTGGCGCTGCGCTATCTTGTGGTGAAACACTTAGCAAGTTATTTGGTGCGATTTCAGCTTACCAACAACAGGCACAGCGACCAATCGTGATTGTTCACGGCGGTGGTTACCTTGTTGATGATTTGATGAATAAGTTGAACCTCGAAACCGTTAAGAAAGAGGGGCTTCGTGTTACTCCTTATGATCAGATCCCTGTTATCGCTGGCGCGCTAGCGGGCACGGCTAACAAACTACTTCAAGGTCAGGCGATTAAAGACGGTATCAATGCCGTTGGTTTGAGCCTTGCAGATGGTGGTTTATGCAAAGTGAGCGAACTGAACCCTGAACTGGGCGCGGTAGGTAAAGCGGAGCCGGGCGACTCAACCGTCCTGCAAGCGATTCTTAATGCGGGCGCACTGCCAATCATTAGCTCAATTGGTCTGACTGAGCAAGGCCAACTGATGAACGTTAATGCCGACCAAGCTGCGGTTGCCGTTGCAGGCGCGCTTGATGCTGAACTGGTACTGCTTTCTGATGTAAGTGGTGTGTTGGATGGCAAAGGTCACCTGATTCCAAGCCTTAATCAACAACAAGCTGATGACCTTATTACAGGCAAAGTGATTACCGATGGCATGATCGTGAAAGTACAAGCTGCACTAGAAGCCGCTAATGACCTTGGACGACCAATCGAGGTTGCCACTTGGCGATACCCAGAAAAACTGACACAACTTTTTGCAGGTAAAAGCATAGGAACGCAGTTTTTACCTCAGTAGACCTCACAACGAGTCACTACTTAAAGAATTTAGACAAATAAATTTAACACATAATAATGAAGTCATTTCCAACGCTGACCGCCATGTGCAGTATGGAAACTAGGAGAAAGAAAATGAGCAAAGTTAACGTAAAGAAAGTTGTAGTAGCCTACTCTGGCGGTCTAGACACATCAGTAATCATTCCATGGTTGAAAGAGAACTATGATTGCGAAGTTATCGCATTTGTTGCAGATGTAGGCCAAGGCGATGAAGAGCTGATTGGTATTGAAGAGAAAGCAAAAGCATCTGGTGCTTCTGAGTGTTACATCGCTGACCTTAAAGAAGAGATGGTGGCAGATTACATCTACCCAACGCTGAAAACGGGCGCTTACTACGAAGGTAAATACCTACTAGGTACTTCAATGGCTCGTCCAATTATCGCGAAAGCTCAGGTTGAGGTTGCACGTAAAGTCGGTGCAGACGCACTGTGTCACGGCTGCACAGGTAAGGGGAACGACCAAGTTCGTTTTGAAGGCGCATTTGCTGCTCTCGCACCAGACTTACACGTAATTGCACCATGGCGTGAATGGGATCTAGTGAGCCGTGAAGAGTGTCTAGATTACTTAGCTGAACGTAACATCCCTTGTACGGCTTCTCTTACTAAGATCTACTCGCGTGATGCAAACGCATGGCATATATCTACAGAGGGCGGCGTGCTAGAAAATACATGGAACGCACCGGATGAAGATTGCTGGGCTTGGACTGTAGACCCAGAGCAAGCGCCAAACGAATCTGAAACTGTGACGCTTAAAGTTGAAAAAGGTGAAGTGGTAGCGGTTGATGGCGAAACAATGACGCCATACAACGCACTGGTTTACCTAAATGAGAAGGGTGCGAAGCACGGTGTTGGTCGTATCGATATCGTAGAAAACCGTCTTGTTGGCATGAAGTC
>NZ_JBFRSN010001237.1:0-467 GCF_041473595.1 Vibrio sp. 10N.222.46.A1 | reverse complement strand
TAAGCATTAAGCATTAAACCGTGAAGCGATCAACCAAGTGGTACAACTCGTTTGCTCGGCTGTTTAAGTTTTGGCTACCTGTACGGTTTTGGTTTGCTAGCGATGCCGATTGAGAACTTTGGTCTGAAATCACAACAATGCGTTGAGATATCTCTTGGCCAACAATATTCTGCTGTTCAGTCGCCGTTGCAATCAGTGAGTTCATGTCCATGATGGTATCAATCGAATCTTGAATTTTAGCAAGTGCTGCAGCTGCTGCGTTCGCTTCTTCTACCGTTTGAGCACTTCTGCTTTGGCTGGAATCCATTGCTTTAACCGCGGCATCTGAAGCGGATTTTAGCTGTTGGATCATTTTGTGAATGTCGCCCGTGCTCTCTTGTGTGCGGCTTGCAAGCTTACGAACTTCATCAGCAACTACGGCAAAACCTCGGCCTTGATCACCAGCTCGCGCGGCTTCAATCGCGGCA
>NZ_JBFRSN010001236.1:0-544 GCF_041473595.1 Vibrio sp. 10N.222.46.A1 | reverse complement strand
GAGCTTTCACGTTGCCTTCCGTATGGTAAACATCGACAGAGAAATCATAAGTTTTCCCTTGTTCAACACGTATCGTTTGCAGAAAATCGGTATTACTTTGAGTGCCTGTATTCACTGTTACTTGCGCAGAGAAACTGCCGTTATTAACAGGTACGTTAGAGGGTGAAACTGCAATGCCGGAGTCAATCACACTCCATCCAGATGGTACGTTTCCTTCCCAGCTTTCGAAACTTCCATTTTGCATTTGCGCATGCGCACTCGCTGAACAAAGTAATGCAACGCCACTTAGTGTTATTATTCTATTTATCATATAACCTTCTGTTTAATTAGATAAAAAACCAACTAAGCTTAGAAAGTATTCAAAAGATGGATAGAGACATAAATCACACTTATAAATGTAAGCACTATCAGTTTTATTAATATATGTGATGTAAGCAATGCAACATCGACCTGTTAAACAAACGAATAAAAAAGGCTGAGCAGGTTATCTGACTCAGCCTTTTTACTGTTTAGAACTAGATCATTTATCGCCAGTGAGCATATC
>NZ_JBFRSN010001235.1:0-1993 GCF_041473595.1 Vibrio sp. 10N.222.46.A1 | reverse complement strand
GGATCAAGCGCTGAAGTCGGTTCATCAAAAAGCAGTAATTCAGGCTTCATGCACAGCGAACGGGCGATAGCTACACGTTGTTGCTGACCGCCAGAAAGTTGTACTGGGTATTTGTTGGCTTGTTCAGCGATGTGTACGCGCTCGAGATAGTGCATTGCAAGCTTCTCGGCTTCTCGTTTGCTTTTTTTCAGCGTACGTATTGGAGACAGAGTCAGGTTTTCAAGCACGGTAAGATGGGGGAATAAATGAAAATGCTGAAACACCATTCCGACTTGGCCAGGTGTGTTGAATTTACTCGGAAGTACTTGTTCTAACACGCAAAGCTCGCCACTTTCGAAAGGTTCTAGCTGATTGATACAACGGATTAAAGTTGATTTACCCGAACCTGATGGCCCGCAAATCACCAGTATCTCTCCTTGTTCAATCTTTAAATCGATATCCTTTAGGGCATGAAAATCACCATACCACTTGTTAAGTGACTTAAACTTAACCATTTCCTTGAGATTGTTCAAATCGTTGTTCATACCTAATAAAGAGACAGGTTTACCTTAACAATATAGAAATATGATTGCACATTAAATTAAGGACTTATGAGAATTTAATAGCATCTTGTAGGGCTAATTAAAAAGCAGCGCCTGATTTGGACGCTGCTTGAGGATATACGCAAAGGCAAAGAATTTGGTTCAGTTTCACGGAATAAATTTTTAGATTATGGTGATTTTCTTTAGAACCTTGTTTTCCTTGCTCTAATTTTGACTGTTATTGAATTGCAGACTCTAGAATCTCGCGTGTTTTCTGAGGCGTGATTGCTTTGTTCTCGCCAAGCTCTAGGTAACCGTGTGATTCAAGTTGAGCAACAACGTTGTCGATTGCTGCCGCTTTCGTTGCTTCGTAACCGTCGAACATAGTTGCAACGTCTAGGCTGTGGTAGAAGGCTTCGATTGCAGCAATAGTGCGCTCGGCTAAATCAGCACCCGCTTCTAGGCCAAATACGTTGCGACCCATTTGCTCTAGCTTGCCACGCTTCGCTTCGATTTGATTACGAAGTAGTGAAGGTTGAACAATCGCAAGAGAACGTGCGTGGTCTACGTGCCATAGTGCTGTGAATTCGTGGCCAATCATGTGTGTTGCCCAATCTTGAGGAACGCCAGTACCAATCAGGCCGTTAAGCGCTTGGTTTGCAGTCCACATTAGGTTTGCACGCCATGCGTCGTTGTCACGCTCGTCGTATTGCTTACCCAGTACAAGTAGGTTCTTAAGCAGTGTTTCTGCGTAACCGTCTTGAACCATCGCGTCTGTTGGCATTGTGATGTATTGCTCACATACGTGAACCCACGCATCAACTAGACCGTTGATCAGTTGGCGCTCTGGCAGAGACTTCATTACGTCTGGGTCCATAACCGCGAACTTAGGTTGTACTGCAGGGTTCATGAACGCCAGTTTCTCTTGAGTCTCTTTACGAGTGATTACAGCACCCATGTTAGATTCAGAACCTGTCGCAGGGAGTGTCAGTACAGCACCAATAGGGGTTGCTTCAGTAACTTGGTGTTTGCCCGCTAGGATATCCCAACCGTCGCCGTCGTATTTAGCTGCCGCAGCAACGTACTTAGAACCGTCGATTACTGAACCACCGCCAACAGCGATAATGAACTCTACGTTTTCTTCTTTAACAAGAGCGACGGCTTTATCTAGCGTCTCTTTGGTTGGGTTAGCTTCAACACCAGCGAACTCAATCCAAGCGTGATCCTTTAGAGAAGCGACAACTTGGTCGTAAACACCGTTGCTTTTGATTGAACCGCCACCGTAGATGACTAGTACTTTCTTCGAAGTATCAACCGCTTGGTTGATAGCGTTGATTTGGCCTTGGCCGAAGTGGATAACTGTAGGGTTAACATAAGTGAATTGCATTAGAGATTCCTTGTGTAAAGCTCAATTTGTTATTTTATTTGATTGCTCAATTTCTATATTTGCATATTAGTACAGTAATCTAGGG
>NZ_JBFRSN010001234.1:0-1319 GCF_041473595.1 Vibrio sp. 10N.222.46.A1 | reverse complement strand
CCTTATTACGTAATAAGGTGACCGACGCTGAGATCGCCGATGTCCTTTCAAAGCAAACCGGTATTCCTGTTTCTAAAATGCTAGAAGCGGAAAAGGAGAAGCTTCTGAAAATGGAAGGTGTTCTGCATAAGCGGGTTATCGGTCAAGCGGAAGCGGTCGAAGTGGTATCGAATGCGATTCGTCGTAGCCGTGCTGGTTTGTCTGATCCGAATAAGCCGATTGGTTCGTTCTTGTTCTTAGGGCCAACAGGTGTCGGTAAAACCGAACTGTGTAAAACATTAGCTAACTTTATGTTCGATAGTGAAGATGCGATGGTGCGTATCGATATGTCTGAGTTTATGGAAAAACATTCTGTCGCTCGTTTAGTTGGTGCGCCCCCTGGTTATGTGGGCTATGAAGAAGGTGGGTACTTAACCGAAGCTGTTCGTCGAAAACCTTATTCTGTCATTCTGCTTGATGAGGTAGAGAAAGCTCACCCAGATGTTTTCAATATTCTATTGCAGGTTTTAGATGATGGACGATTAACTGACGGACAAGGTCGCACGGTCGATTTTAGAAATACCGTGGTAATCATGACATCGAACCTAGGTTCAACTCGTATTCAAGAGAACTTTAATACATTGGATTACCAAGGCATTAAAAATGAGGTTATGGAAGTGGTGGGTAAACATTTCCGACCTGAGTTTTTGAATCGAGTTGATGAAAGCGTTGTGTTCCATCCATTAGGCCAAGAGCACATTGAGTCAATTGCCGCTATTCAGCTTGAGCACTTGAAAAAGCGAATGGAAGACAATGGTTATGAGCTTGAAGTATCGGATAAAGCACTGAGGCTGATTTCTAAAGTCGGTTTTGATCCTGTATATGGTGCGAGGCCTCTTAAAAGAGCAATTCAGCAGAGTGTTGAGAACCCATTAGCGAAAGCGATACTTGCGGGGAAAATCAATCCGGATAAGAAAGTGCAGCTATTAGTGAATAACGACCGAATTATTGCTCACCAATAATCAAGGTAAGAACGATAGGTACGATTAGTCGAAATTAAGACGCAATCGTACCTATTTTGAACGCTTTGAGTGAATAGTGTCCGAACGATCGCCTGTGGCGATTTTTTTCTGTTTTTGGTCTTGTGCAAAGGGGGATTCTCTCTATAATGCGCCTCCGTTGCTAGGGATAACCAAGCGGTTTGAACTAAGTAACGAGACGACATTAAGCATTTAAGATGCTTTGAAAAATTAGCTGGAAAAAGTGTTTGACACTGGAACCCAATTCGCTAGAATGGCCGTCCACTTAGAGATGCTCCTTACTAAAAGGAACGCTCAACA
>NZ_JBFRSN010001233.1:0-340 GCF_041473595.1 Vibrio sp. 10N.222.46.A1 | reverse complement strand
CTTATTACGTAATAAGGTCATTTCTTGCATTTCAGCTTGAGTCGCGAGATCTAACTGCTTCTCCAATTCTGGGATTCGACCATATTGCAATTCAGACATACGGTTAAGGTCACCAGCGCGTCGTGCAAAATCCATATCCATTCGAGCTTGTTCTAGCTCTGATTTAATATGTTGCGTACCAGACAGCGCCGCTTTTTCAGCGTTCCAAACTTCTTCAAGCTCTGCGAAATCGCGTTCTTTCTCAGAAAGTTCGCTTTGTAACGTACGAAGCCTCTTTTCACTGGCCTCATCATTTTCATTCGTCAGAGCTTGCTGTTCGATCTTCAATTGAATGATTTTG
>NZ_JBFRSN010001232.1:0-452 GCF_041473595.1 Vibrio sp. 10N.222.46.A1 | reverse complement strand
TTCAATTGAATGATTTTGCGCTCTAACTTATCCAATGACTCGGGCTTTGAATCTATCTGCATTCGAATACTCGAAGCCGCTTCATCAATGAGATCAATCGCCTTATCTGGTAACTGACGATCTGAAACATATCGGTGAGATAGCGTTGCCGCCGCTACGATAGCAGGATCGGTAATTTCTACATGATGGTGGAGTTCATAGCGCTCTTTCAAACCACGAAGAATCGCTACCGTGTCTTCAACGGTGGGTTCATCCACGATCACTTTTTGGAATCGACGCTCCAAAGCCGGGTCTTTCTCTATATATTGTCGGTATTCATCGAGCGTTGTTGCGCCGACACAATGCAGTTCACCACGAGCTAATGCTGGTTTCAGCATGTTACCCGCATCCATAGAGCCTTCGCCTTTACCTGCGCCGACCATAGTATGAATTTCATCGATAAAGAGAATGAC
>NZ_JBFRSN010001231.1:0-2301 GCF_041473595.1 Vibrio sp. 10N.222.46.A1 | reverse complement strand
CGCTAAACCTCATAATTACAACGCTAAACCTCAGAGTCACAAATTGTAATTTACAATGTAAAGACCAAGTATAACAGACACTTAACCACCACTAAATTAATACCTCAATTAAAACCACCAATGACAAAGAATACGAAGCGGTGCAAAACAGAGCCTCAGTCAGATACCTTGGTCAATCCCCTGTCCTTCGTTCATTTAACTATCAATAAGCGACGGCAAATCATTCAAAAATATTTTTAAATTTAATTAGAAATAGGGTTGTAATTTAAAAAACTAGGCGTATAGTTCGCCACCTGGCTCTAATCTATAGAGCTGTTAATGCTAAAGTAAGTCCAAGTTCCACATAGACAGTTCTCGATTCCCTCGTTACACCATCTCTGCGTCAGCTTTCACCCAGATAGTCATTCAATAGCTTTTAAATTCGATCCTACTACCGATCTCTCGTCATTCGCTCTTTTATCAGCGAAGTCAGAATAGATCGATCACTTAAATACAAATGTAATAAACACAAGGCACAGTTATGTCACGCAGAACAACACGACAAACCCATTGGTACCAACTATCACGCGAAAAAACAGTCAATAAACTAAAAGGTAATAAATGCTCAAGATTAAAATAGACTTACACAAAGAAGAGATTTCATGGGTCACCGAGATTCGACAGCTCAATAGCGATATACTCCACCGCCACATATTGCCCAAGCTACAACATCACAGTTATCTCATCGACTTTGAATTTAATGAACGAGAAAGCATCGGAACTATCGTTTCAGGCAACGGAAACACCCTAGGACATTTCACACTCCTATAGCATTTCCCATAAGCTACAAAAGAAACACCACCTAGTCCCAAAGATGTAAAAGATGTCACCCTCAATTCGCTCTAGCAGAACAAAATAGAGTAGAAGTAAAACAGATCAGAAACCTAGCCCTTTTTGCATTTCACACGCGGCTAACGCTAGCTAGGTTATCGTGCTTCTATTGAAACCAACTTATATCAAACTCTGAATCACCAATGAGTCATTGTCATTGCATTCATGGACTAATAAGTTAACGGCATCGACCTTAACTTTTGATCAAGAGTATATAAGTGTTCTGCAGCTTGCATGTGTTGAGGGTAATCGCTGAATTTCTCACGATTCTCCTCATTCATCTTACATGTCTCATCCACCAGCATTAACTTCCAATACAGCTTTGTTGTATGCAGCATCGCCAGTAAAGGTTTGAACACCTCTTTCTCATAAGCTTGAATCAACTCTTCAATCAACTCGTCACGCTCGTTTTCACTTGCGATTGAACCATTGGTTGCCGACAACACTTTTTGATACTTCAGGTTTTGTTGCAGCTTATCCATCACCGTTTGGTTTTCTTCCGCTAACTCAACAAGCTTCGACTTAATGATATTTACCCAATTCTCTTGGCTCAGAACTGTGTCATCAACACTGTTAAAGTCTTCTCGTATCTGTCGTTCAACATCTTTTTGAGCTTTCTTTAAAACCGCACGCACCTTTTGGAAAGGCAGCTGATATTCCTTACTTAGCTCGATAATCAGTTTATGAAAACCACCGTTTGGAAGGTGTAAGTTTTCCTTAAACGTCGCCATTGCAGCTTCTTGCTGCTCTGTAAGGTGAGTCATTCTGTTTCCTATTCTTTATCACTTATGGTGCTGAGCCCGCGATCATACCACTATATAACCTCGTTTTTTCGGTAACTTGATAGGTTATATCTAGGTGCGTACTTAAATTCTCTCAATACGTTATCTTTTGGCTACTTATTAATCCACATGGCGTTAAATGGTAAAACTGGTCATCGATTAAAACCCATACTGCACCTGTTCCAACAAAACAGACTTCTAACTTATACAGGTACTTAAATGAAAAAGATTGCACTTAAGATTGAGACTGTGCAAGTCGAATGCTCACCAAGCTCGCGACCATGATGGCTAAATAGAAACTGCCGATAATGGACTCCATGAACACAAAGAATTGAGCAATAGGCAAAGCCGGTGATATGTCGCCATAGCCAACCGTGGTCAAGGTGATAAAGCTAAAGTACATCGCATTGAACAAGTTGGTCAGCCAGGTTTGCTCTTCTAACCCGTTAAATGCATTAGGGAAGATTTCTAAAATCAACAAGTAGATAGTCGACCAAGCGAACCCTAACAACAAGTAAATACAGATAGAACCAATAATGTGATTGGGCGTCACCGTCTTTGCTTTCATTACCTGTTTGAGAGCGGAATAAATATGTGAGAACAGAAACACCGCCAATGCCGTTAACGTCACTATCGAAAGGTTATAGTC
>NZ_JBFRSN010001230.1:0-1581 GCF_041473595.1 Vibrio sp. 10N.222.46.A1 | reverse complement strand
GCCAGTACTAACTCGAATCAGTAACCATACAGACTTTGACGCTCTGCGACTTAACCCGTCGATTGATTTACGTTACGTAGGCAAAGGCGAGCGCCTGAACAACGCTGATTTGATTGTATTGCCGGGAACAAAATCGGTAAGAGCCGATTTGGAATACCTAAAACAGCAAGGTTGGGATAAAGATATTCAGCGTCATCTTCGCTTGGGCGGGAAAGTGATGGGTATTTGTGGCGGTTATCAGATGCTAGGGAATATCATCCACGACCCAGATGGCGTTGAAGGGAAATCAGGAAGCAGTGAAGGGTTGGGGTATCTTGATACTGAAACGACACTAACACAGCAGAAAACTTTAACCAATGTGTGTGGAACCATGACACTTGATGGCAAAACTGCACAAGTAAAAGGGTATGAAATCCACGTAGGTAGGACTGATGTCAATGAAACGGTATTACCTGTTCAGTTAGAATCTGGCAGTGTTGATGGTGCTGTGAATCAAGATAACTCAATTTTTGGTACTTACCTGCATGGCGTATTCGATAACAGTGATGCATTGTCGCTTATTTGCGAATGGGCAGGTGCTAATGATGTGACAGCGATTGACCATGAACAGCTTAAAGAGTTGGGTATCAATCGAATCGCTGATGCCATCGAAGATCACTTGAACCTTGACCTGCTTTGGCCTGAATTACCAGCTTAGGCCGCAACGTAGAAGTTAGCTCAAGAATTTAAACGAACAATAGATTAAATGAGAATAATGAAAAAACGAGTCATCCTTTTAACTATCGTCTTAGCTTCGGCACTGAATTCTACTTATCTTTTGGCTGCTGAAAAACTACGAGTTTATGCTGCATCGTCTATGACGAATGCGGTTAACTTGTTGGTTGAAGAGTTTGAGAAAGATCATTCTGTCGATGTTATTCCAGTGTATGCGAGCACGTCGTCTTTGGTGCGCCAAATTGAACGAGGCGCGCCAGCAGACATTTTTATCTCGGCAAACGAAAAATGGATGACGCATTTAGTCGATCGTAAGTTGGCTTTTAGTGACAATGTCACAAACTTGTGCGAAAACGAACTCGTGCTAATTTCCCCGAAAGAGACGCCAATATCTTTGGACCTCTCAAACGCTGACCAATGGGCTAAACTTCTAATGAATGAAAGACTTGCAGTTGGCAACACCATGTCGGTTCCTGCGGGTATCTATGCGAAAGAAGCGCTAGAAACGTTAGGTGTATGGGACGATGTGAAGACTCGATTGGCACCAAGTAACAATGTACGTATGGCATTGGCTTTGGTAGAACGCAGTGAAGCTAAGCTTGGCATTGTCTACAAAACAGATGCGTTGCTTTCTAAAGAAGTGAAGCTAGTGTCGACGTTCCCAGCCGATCTACACACACCAATACGTTACCCTGTAGCGAGATTGAGCGATAAAGTCGTCGCAGAAGAGTTCTACACGTTCCTAAAGAGCGAAAAAGCGAAGAACACATTAAACAGTTTTGGATTTGAAGTGCGCTAAATGATGTATTTATCGGAATACGAATACCAAGCCTTAATGCTGAGCTTGAAAGTCGCTGGGTTTGCCAT
>NZ_JBFRSN010001229.1:0-716 GCF_041473595.1 Vibrio sp. 10N.222.46.A1 | reverse complement strand
TATTGCGATTGCTCGTGCCATCCTAAAAGATCCAAACATTCTATTGTTGGACGAAGCAACCAGCGCACTAGACAGCGAAAGTGAGCATCACGTTCAACAAGCTTTAGAAGAGTTAATGCGTGGCAGAACGACGATCATTATCGCTCATCGTTTATCAACAATTAAACACGCCGACCAGATTGCGGTGCTCGATAAAGGACAGCTAGTAGACATCGGCGACCACCAGTCTCTCATCAATAGCTGCGAATTGTACCAACGCTTAGTTGAACTGCAATTCAAACACCTTAGTGCGTAATCATTGAGTGGATGTGCGTAAGTCGTTTGTTTAGTGAGACACTAATCAATAAGTAACGAAAAGTTAAGTCACTGACATTGTGTGGTTTCAAGCTTCAAAAACTTAAATCACACGTGTTGCAGTTTTGTTAATTTAGCGGTAGGGTTTTTATTCCAATAACAACTTATCCCGATGAAGGATAAGCAGATTACATTAATTACCCAGATAACATTAACTACACAGATAACAATAAGAGAGTTCGCATGGAAGCACTATTATCTGACTACCCGGTAGTAACAGAAATCCCTGTCGCTTGGGGAGAAATGGACGCACTCAATCACGTTAACAACGCCGTATATTTTCGCTATTTCGAAACCGCTCGCTTAGATTTTTTCAAGCACGTTGAGCTGATGGAAGAGATGGCGATTACCAAAGTTGGTCC
>NZ_JBFRSN010001228.1:0-1956 GCF_041473595.1 Vibrio sp. 10N.222.46.A1 | reverse complement strand
ATTTTTGACTGTGCTAATACATCCGTCCCTTTATTGGATTCTGGGAGTGCCGAGTTCTCGAGTATTTGATCGAGATGTTCAGACAAGGTTTCAATGCTTCGCAAGATCGCTGCAATCGGGTTGTTCAACTCATGTGCAACACCCGCCACGAGTTGGCCGAGCATCGCCATCTTCTCTTTCTCTATCAATTGTTGATGTGCAGATTCCAACGATTCTAGCGTTTGCTGAAGCTGGATCTTATTGTTGATGCTTCTTTGTAATCGTCGGTTAAAGTGACGGAGTAGTAGATTGGTAAACAGCGGCAGCAGAGTGTTGTTTGAATGCATCACCTGAGCAAAGCTATCTTTATCCAGTTTGATGACTTGGGTCTGAGTCAGAGTAATCGCAGTAGAGAACGAAGGCTCACCCGTCACGAATGACATCCCTCCGACAATATTGCCCTTAGAGTGACGCACAACTTCGCGTTGCTGCCCCAGTTCATCTTTTTTATAGAGCGCCGCTTCACCTTCAATAATTAACCAAAGAAAGCGATTATCTTCGCCCTCAACCGTCAGCAGATGCTCTGGTGAATAATCACGAATGGCCTTGGTTTTATCATCTTTTGAAAAGACATCCTGCAGAGCACTGACGACACGCTCAGCAAGGGCATTGTCAGAAAGCTGGTGGTAATCGTGAATGAAACCCGATTGGAAAGAGTGAATCTTTTGTTCAATGTGCGCTCTGAGTAAGCGCTGTTGATCCAATGCATCGCTGTAAGAGAGCAGGTTTTCTGAGTCGTATTGGATGACAAAAGACGTTAGCTCTTTTTGCGCTGATTTGAATAGAACCTGATCTTGAACTGGCTTGGTTAGACAGTGGTTGAGCCTGCCTTCATTTACAGCGGTTAGAATGGATTGAATGTCTGACGAAGCGCTGACTAATATCGTTCTTGCGGTATTACTATGGGGCAGCTGTTCGAGTTCAATCAGAAATTGCACGCCATTAAATTCAGAATGATGATGAGTGATCACCAAGGCTACAGTTTGGTTGTGATCATGAATATCTTCTAATGCGTGATGCGCGTCTTCTATGTTCTCGGCAGTATAAATATCGAATACAGAAGCCAACGGAGCCAGCTCCGAACGTATTCTTTCAATGCTAACCGGATTATTGTCCAAACAGATAACAGCGTATTGATTCACAGCTCAACCTTAATAGTAGCGACGTCTCTAGCCTAGCAAGAACCGCCGAATAAGGATGAGAGCTAGCCGTTAATTTATTGAGGCAATCGAAGTATCGAGCAATAGACTGATTTAACTCAATGTTTCTTGTTTGCTACTGATGGGTTAGACTAAAAAAACAGACACGTGTAGAAAGAGAACTCATGGAACAGTTAAGAAAAATTGGTGCAATTGGCGGCGCAATCTCATTGGCACTTTGTTGGCCACTAGCGGTTGGCCAAATTGGACAAAATGCCATTACCGATGGTGTTGCAAAGCTTAACAATTCAAGCATTCAAGCGGAGATCGTGGAGTACGATAGAGGTTACCTGTCTTCTAACGTAACTACTCGCCTAACTGTGACCGATGAAAACCTGAAAGAACAACTCGCGATTGATGGGCTGCCGAGTGAGTTTGTCATCAATAGTGCGGTTAGCCACGGTTTGGTGAGCCTGAATGCACTGTCGACGTTTGATAATACTGATATTCTGCCTCTAACTCTGACAACTAGCACTGAGCTAAACGGCAACACGGACTTTAACTTCGAGTTAAGCCAGTTCAATCATCAAGGTTCTGATGAGAATGGTACTTCGGTATCAATCACGAAATCGAATCTGTCTGGCCATGCCACTGTTTTAGGGCAAGTTGATTACGAGCTTTCAATCCCTTCAGTTCAAATTGATTTTGAAACCGGTGAAGAGGTAACACTGTCAAACCTAAAAGGTGTAGGTTCAGGTCAACAAGCGAAAGGCTACTG
>NZ_JBFRSN010001227.1:0-1769 GCF_041473595.1 Vibrio sp. 10N.222.46.A1 | reverse complement strand
ATGATTAGGGATGTCGTGACCATGTCTTTAAATAAGAAAGAGTCTTCACAAAATAATAATGCACAGTCTGGGGCTAATGAGTTACCTGGGCTAGCAGCACCACTTAATGACCAACAATTGGGTCATCTTCAGCAAACTGTTTCTGAATTATCTTCTCAACAACTGGCATGGGTCAGTGGTTACCTTTGGGGTGTGAGCCAAACTCAGCCTGTGGGTGCCGCCGCGCCAATCGCTCAAGCAGCCGCTGCAGTAGCCGCAAAACCTGCGGGTAAGCTCAGCATTATCTTCGCATCCCAAACCGGTAATGCGAAAGGTGTCGCCGAATCGCTTGAGGCAGAAGCGAAAGCCTTAGGGATTGCTGTCGAGCTTTTCGATGCAAGTGATTATAAAGGTAAGAACTTAGCCAAAGAGACACACGTCATTTTTGTAGCTTCAACCAATGGTGAGGGCGAAGCCCCTGATAACGCTATTGAGTTGCATGAATTCCTTCAATCGAAGAAAGCGCCAAAATTATCAAACCTACAATACGGTGTGATCGGTTTAGGTGACTCAAGCTATGAGTTCTTCTGCCAAACGGCTAAAGACTTCGATAACTTCCTCGCTAAGCTTGGTGCTAAATCGTTTGTTGACCGTCTTGATTGTGATGTTGATTACGAAGAATCAGCAACGGAATGGCGCGCTAAAGCATTAGAGCAAGTAAAAGAGACGCTATCGACAGGTACTGAAGCCGATGTGGTTCAATTACCAGTCGGTCAAGCGGCTGCTGGTCATTCGCAATACACCAAACAAAACCCATACACCGCGACATTATTGACGAGCCAAAAGATCACTGGTCGTGATTCGGGCAAAGATGTTCGTCATATCGAAATTGATCTTGATGAGTCGGGTATTACTTACCAACCGGGTGATGCGCTAGGCGTATGGTTTGAAAACAGTTCAGAACTCGCAAATCAAATTCTTTCTAAGGTTGGGCTGTCTGGTATCGAAAGTGTCGATGTCGATGGTGACAACTTGTCTGTGCATAGCGCACTCGTCAGCAAATTTGAGATTACATCTTCAAACCCTCAGCTAGTGACTAAGTTTGCTGAGCTATCGGGCAGCAAGAAGTTAATTAAGCTGGTGGAAGATAAAGACAAGCTTCGTGAATACGCGGGTAATACTCAAGTTGTTGATGTTTTAGCTGAGAAGAAGACCAAGCTATCGGCTGATGAACTGATTGGCCTACTACGTAAGTTAACTCCACGCCTCTATTCTATTGCATCAAGCCAAGCTGAAGTGGATGAAGAAGTTCACTTAACGGTTGGTCTGGTTGAATACCAAAAGGGCGATGAATCTCGTCTGGGTGGTGCTTCAAGTTTCTTAGCTCAACGCCTTGAAGAAGGTGGTGAAGTTAAGGTGTTTGTAGAGAACAACAATAACTTCAAACTGCCGCAAGACGACAACACACCAATCATCATGGTTGGCCCGGGTACAGGTATCGCACCTTTCCGTAGTTTTGTTCAAGAGCGTGAAAACAATGACGCTGAAGGTAAAAGCTGGTTGTTCTTTGGTGACCGTACCTTTACTCAAGATTTCTTATATCAAGTTGAATGGCAGAGGTATCTTAAATCTGGTGCATTAACCAAGCTTGATGTTGCGTTTAGTCGTGATCAAAAAGAAAAGGTTTATGTTCAAGACCGATTAATTGAGCAGGCAGAGCAGGTTTGGCAATGGCTTCAAGAGGGCGCGTACCTCTATGTATGTGGCGATGCAACTCGAATGGCAAAAGA
>NZ_JBFRSN010001226.1:0-1441 GCF_041473595.1 Vibrio sp. 10N.222.46.A1 | reverse complement strand
TCCCCTTGTACAGCGTTTGCGGTTAACGCAATGATCGGAAGACGAGGTTGGTTTTGGCTCTGCTCTTTTACTCGGATCTGCCTTGTTAACTCATACCCATCCATCTCAGGCATGTGGCAATCGGTAATTAGCAGCCCATAATCTTCATTATCTAAGGCAACAAGTGCTTCCTTGCCGTTATCTACCATGTCGGCATGGAAACCTAATTGCTCAATTTGTTGAAGAATTATCTGTTGATTGATTGGGTGATCTTCCGCTATTAAGATAAGTCTTTGATTCTGTTTGGCAGACTCACGCGACTCAGTACTCAATTTCAGATTATTATCATCTTGGACAATATCTTCCACAAACGCAGGACAGTTGTGCAAACAGTGCATCAACTGCGAAGGCAACAATGGGTTTGCTGACAGATTCCAGCCCAATTTGCATGGCGCAGGCGAAAGCATTCCTTGTTCACTGACACAAATAAACTGCACGCTTTCGGCGAACGTATCAATGCTCTGATCTAGCTCATGAGGAATAAACACAAAATCAGGCTCAATGGTATCGACCCAGTGTGCGAGCTCTTTAGTCACCTGAACATTCTTTGAGATAACCTTAATACCCCAAGATGTTAGATAGTTCTCTAATTCAGATTGCTGCATGAACGTTTTGGTAAGTAGCGCCACCTTGCCATTCATGTCCGCCCTGTTATTTTCAGCGAGCGTTTTAAGCGGCAGCGTAATAGAGAACGTTGAACCAATGTTGATCTTACTCGTTACGTTAAGACTCCCACCCATTTGTTCAATAAGTTGCTTCGAGATAGTCAAACCAAGGCCTGAACCACCATATTTCCTCGTGGTTCCTTCATCGGCTTGAACAAAAGGTTGGAATAGGTTTCGAATGTGTTCTTCACTGATACCGATGCCACTGTCAAACACCTCGAAACAAATTTGTTGCTGTTCACCATCCAGGTCGAGTAACTTTGCCGCTAAACCTACGGTTCCATATTCTGTAAATTTAATGGCATTGCTCAACAAATTATTCAGAACTTGCCCAATACGAATGTCATCCATTAAGACTAAATCATTCAACTCAGGGTCTAACCAAAATTTGAACTGTAACCCTTTGGCGTGAGCTTGCCTCGCCTGCAACTGAGTCACTCTAAGAGTCAATGTATCTAGACTTGCAGGCTGATAATCTAGGGTCAGCTTACCGGCTTCAATTTTCGAGAAATCGAGTATATCGTTAACAATATGCAGTAGGTTATTCGCCGACTGACTCAGCGTTGTATGGATTTTCTGAACTTCATAACCAACTTCATATTGCTCAGACAATTCCAACAAGCTAACAATCCCTCCCAATGGAGTGCGGATTTCATGACTCATGTTTGCCAAAAATCGAGACTTGGCCTCAGTTGCGGCGATAGCACTTTGTCTTGCTTGTGTTAGCTCTTCTTGCT
>NZ_JBFRSN010001225.1:0-2494 GCF_041473595.1 Vibrio sp. 10N.222.46.A1 | reverse complement strand
AGATATAGCAAAAGCTTCTGGGCTGTGAATGTCCCATTCTTTCGCTAGTGATAGGTGTTTCTCGTAACTCGCCATTACGTACGGTTCTAGAACCTCGTCGATACGGTTAATCGTTGTACCGCCGTATATGTGGCTTGCCACTTGCGCGATGATCTGTGCAGTTACCGCTGTCGCCGTAGAGATCGATTTAGGTGTGTCGATTTCCGCGTTACCCATCTTGAAGCCATGCGTTAACATGCCTTTAAGATCGATAAGCATACAGTTAAACATTGGGAAGAACGGTGCGTAGTCTAAATCGTGATAGTGAATGTCACCACACTCGTGAGCTTGTACGATATCACGCGGCAAAATGTGAGTTTTTGCATAATGCTTAGCCACGATACCCGCTAGCAAATCACGCTGAGTTGGGATAACTTTGCCATCTTTGTTGGCATTCTCATTGATCAGATCAACATTGCTTTCTTCGATCAGACCTTCGATCTCGCGAGTTAAAGCGCTTTGCTTTTCACGTGCGATGTCACGGTCATGACGATATTCAATGTAGGCACGAGCAAGAGACTTGTATGGTCCCTGCATTAGCTCGTTCTCGACCATGGTTTGAATTTCAGAGATATGAACTTCATCGTAGTCTTCGAGCTTCAACTCAACTGCTAATGCCACATTCAGAGCATAAATAGCAATTTCCTTATCGGTTTTGTCTGATGCTGCTTCCACTGCAGCTTGGATGCGATCTCTACTGAATGGAGCTCTTGAGCCATCACGCTTGATTACGATTGATTTCACCACTTCTCCTTACTCTTGAGGTATTCACAGACTTATCCACAAACACACTATAGAGCGATTTATCGTTTAACTAACACTAGATATTGTGGCGTATTTAACGAGAACCACCAACATTGAGTATTGATTTGGATCAATAAAATAGGCACGCCGAACAAGATAAATCCAATATTATTACGTGAGATCTCAAGTCGAAAAGAAACAATGTAACAATAAAAAAACTGCTAAAAAGAGTTGAATTTTCGGTAAGTGTTGTAGGATAACGGCTCAACTATATTGCACACCAAAATTAGGGATATTTGGGATGAAACGACTTCAAAACTGGATAATGTTAGGCTGCTTGCTCAGTAGCCAAGCATTTGGCGAACCTTTAACCATATCCAGTTGGAATATCGAATGGTTATCAACCAATGAGGCTGTGAATAAGTTTTCTGACCAACGTGATCAAGCGGATTTCGATAAGCTCGAACAGTATTTCCAATCCTTAAATTCGGATGTGGTGGCTTTCCAAGAAGTCGATGACATCAATGCCATTCAGCGCATCGCAGGTGATCAATACAAGATATTGATGTCTGACCGAGCATTACCAGAAAACAGCAACCATCAGTTCAAAGAAGTAAACCAATACACAGGCTTCGCGGTTCGTAAAGGAATCATACTCACCGACTACGCTGACTTTCCTCTCGAATCGGGCGCTAACAGCAAGCTTAGATTTGCCAGTTATATGGTTGTGAAAACGGATACAAAACCAATTCACATGTTGTCTGTGCATTTAAAGGCGGGTTGCAGCGGCGCGTATAAATCTAACCGTGACTGTTCAAGGCTCAAAGACCAAGCGCAACAACTTAATAAATGGATACAGCAAAGAGAACGCCAAGGTCAGGATTACGCAATATTAGGCGATTTCAACCATAACCTTTCTTACTCAAGAGATTGGATGTGGAAAGACTTAACTCAAAATGCCGATGCTCAGTTGGCGACAAGAAAAACTCGAGCAGATTGTAAGGTACGCTCTAACCGCAATAACCATCGCACACACCAGTTCCGTTCTGTGATTGATCATATTGTAGTGAGCAAATCCTTAGATGCCTCTCCTGCTAAACAGAAGGTCTTTGAAACACAAGATGTGCTTGATTACAAACTTAGCGACCATTGCCCAGTTTCAACGACTATTAAATAGTAGATTTTAGATAACGGCAGATCATAGCTAACGGTAGATATAGAAAGAGGCTGACTGGCTTTTTTGCTAAAAGCGAGTCAACCTCTATGCTTGGTCAGCTCAGAACGAATAACGTCAAAGCCAATGTAATCAGCGATAAGCTTGCTACTAACAGGTTTTGTTCGTACGACCCGCCAACCACATTCCCACCAGCATGCTTAAGACGAACAGCCATACCGTTGGGTTACCTCCACTAAGGCTGGTTACTGCAGGGCCCGGGCAAAAGCCTGCAATCCCCCAGCCTAAACCAAAAGCAGTTGAACCTAAGATCAACTTTCTATCTATTAGTGGATTATTACTGCTATCTAAAGGTTCGCCATTGACGGCTTGAGCGCGCTTTTTAATGACCAAGTGATAAAACGGAGCGAAGACCAATAACGCGCCACCCATGACGAATGCCAAGCTAATGTCCCAGTCGCCAGCAATATCTAAAAACCCAAGTACTTTGTTCGGGTCAACCATGCCTGAAATGATCATACCTGAGCCAAAAAGAAT
>NZ_JBFRSN010001224.1:0-2357 GCF_041473595.1 Vibrio sp. 10N.222.46.A1 | reverse complement strand
GCTTCATTGTGCATTGCTGCAATTTCAGTAATCACTTTATCAACAAAGCGAGTCGATGATTCCATACATGGGTTGATGAAGCTGTGCTTATCGTAGAACTGAATAGTCGTCACGTTTGACGTATCTTGTGGATCCATCAAGCGATATTCACTTGCTTCAGCTTCTTTGCCTTCCGCCATTAGGCGAGTGTAACGCGCTTCCATTGATACCACAGCAGAACGAGCGTGTGCTGGCATATCAATTTCTGGAATTACTTCGATGCTGCGCGCTTTTGCGTAGCTTAAGATCTCGACGTAATCCGCTTTACTAAAGAAACCAGAGCCAAAGTTGTCTGTTGTTGGACCTGAACCTAGCTGAGGCAGTAAACAGCTTTGCTCTTCCAAATCAAAACAACGATTAGACCCTACATCCGTTAGCTCTGGTAAACCTGGGATTTCTAAACGCCAACCTTCATCATCCGTTAAGTGAAGGTGAAGTTTATTCATCTTGTATGCAGCCATTTGTTCTAGCGTCGCTAGGATGGCATCTTTTGAGTGAAAGTTTCGAGCAACATCCACCATCACACCACGGTAATCAAAGCGTGGTGCATCTTTGATCGACAGTTGTGGTAGTGATTCAGCGTTCTGACTGTCTATTAGGCCAAAAATAGACTGAACTGCGTAGAAAGCACCTGTTTTATCAAACGCTTTAATCGCAATCCCCTCTTCCGAGATGCTTAGTTCATAAGCGCCAGATTTTGCTAAATCACCCGTAAACTGAGTAGGAACAACGGCAACACTAACAGGTAGGTCGCCACTCACATCTACGTTTACCACATCTGCACGTTCTTCAATTGCAGCGAACTGCTCAGCATCGAATGCCTCTTTAGGTAGGGCAATACCACCAGCAATACTCACTGAACCTTCACCCGCTTCTACCGACATTGGGGTTGGTAAAAGCGTTGTTGAAACGTCTTGCGTTGCTAGATCCGCATTCTTTTCGAAACGCGTAACCGCAGTCGCCATGACATTGTTGTCATCAGGTGTACGCTTAAGGTTGTTTCCTTCCAAACCTGTTACGAACGACGCGACATCTTCAGTATTCAATGAAGCAATCATCTTAGGTTCTGCGTTTGGCGCAGTTACGAATGCACCCGGCATAAAGTCAGTTTCAAACAGTTGCCAGTACTCACTCGTTAACGGAAGAATCACTTCTTCACCAGCGGCAAAACCATCGAACTTATCTGTAGGTTCTAGTTTGTGTAGGTCACCCGTTACACGAGTGATTTTAAATTGTTCGTTATCAACATCTAAAATAAGGCGAATACTATGGAAGTAGATAGTCCAATCTTTCGAATCAATCGCTTCACCGTCATTGGTCAGGGTCATGTTCACTTTATTACATGACGCCCACTCAGCACCTAGGTCCTGACAAGCCATGCCTTCATTCGCACCGTGATTGGTTAGAATTTCATATTGCACATCAAGGTTATCAGCCAGTGCATTAACCACCTGTTGCTCAGGTGCTTGCGTTACAGCACAACCCGTCAAACCAGCCAGTACCGCTACAGATAGTAAGTTTCTCTTCAACATCGTATTCACCCATAAATTTAAAATTGAGTCAGAAGCAAAGTGGAGCGCTTCGAAAGTTAGATAAACTATATGGGCTTATTTTTTGCTGTGAATTAAATCAGGTTAATAAAGTGATCGGCTTCAAATCTCAAAAACACTGATAAAATTAATTATATTAAAATCATAAAGTTACAACCCACGGCACTTCCGTCATTTTTATTTTGACGTAAAAACTGAGAATTGAATCACAATCTTTTTAAAGGATTTCATAAAATCGTGTTGTTGGTAGGGAGAAAGGTTTAAGAGTTTGTTCGTGTTGTTATACTTTTCGTACAAACAACGTGACATCGTTCTCAAAAAAAACCGTTAAAAAACGCCGTCAAAATCAATTTTAACGAGTTCATATCTTTTAATAGGAGCTTTCCTTGCGCACATTTTTGTACGTAACTTTATTCGTTCTCGCATTTTCAGCCAAACAAGCTGCGGCCGAGCCTCTTTATTGGCAAGCCAAAAAGGATGATCTGACGCTTACTATCTTAGGTTCTGTGCACGTGGGAGACGAGAGCATGTACCCACTTCCTTCGGCAATTACCGACGCGCTAAAAAACAGTGATGGCTTAGTTATCGAAACGGATATCAGAAAGTCTGATGACGTTGTATATCCCCGCAACAAATTCACTACAGCCGATGTACTCAATGAAGAACAGCTGCGATTATTAACCGACATCTCAAAATCATTGGACATGCCGACGCAACAACTGCTTAGCTCACCGCCTTGGGCGACATCTCTTTCTATACAGATGCAGC
>NZ_JBFRSN010001223.1:0-1890 GCF_041473595.1 Vibrio sp. 10N.222.46.A1 | reverse complement strand
TGTTAGTAGCTTGCATGACAACTCGGTTGGTGAAGACAATACTTCAAAGTTACTAGAAAAATCACAACAACATGAAGACTGCGTAAAGTTCTTTCAACTCATTATGAAAATAGTCGATAAATCTTTATGGGAACTTAGTGATGATAAAGTAGCTCACCAAGCACATCTTAAGTTAGCCATCGAAGATCTTCGTGATACTACTTTTGAACCTGATTTAGATAAGTATCTATTGAACTTATCAAGTCTCAGACTAATCTTGGCGAATAGCAATGGTAATCAAACAGGAAAGAATGTTATACACTTTAAAAACTTAAATAGCGTAGGTAGTTTTATTCAATCTGATTGGTTGAAAGTTCAAGCGTTATATAACAAGTCCATATTGAAAGCGGACCAAGAAATGATAGATCAAGCTCTTGAAGAAGTTGCCAATAATTTAGGGGTGATTTTGTAACTCCTAGTTCCGTTAAGGTGTTAACAAAGTAAGCCCTTGTTATTTCAAGGGCATTATCCTAAAAGCTCACCGCCATATTCCCCACATCTAAGTTCAAGTCAGTTCCCTTTTCACTTTTCGCTTTCTCGATCGCGACTGGCTTATCTGACTTGATGGTCAATGACACTTCGGATTTACTTTTAATGGTTTGGTTACCCAGTGGGCTATATGCTGTATTTTGCTTGGTAGATTCGAATCCGCCAGCTTGATAAGCATGGGGCCCTTGTTCGGTTTGATTACCCAACGAACCATACGTTGCGTCCTGCATAACTGGCTCAACTCCACCTGCTTGATAAGCATAATAACCTTGTTCGGTTTGGGTTCGCTCCGTTCGGTTTTGGGTTTCATTGGTCGTAATGCCAAGCGTCGCGCTCTTGTCTTCAATACGGTTGAGTTTAGCGGCTAAGTTATCGACTTCTTGGCCAGCTTCATCAGTTTGAATTTTCCACCCATCGGGTATGAGTGCATCTGGTAGTTTGTTGATTAGGGCTTTGAATTTATCCCATAACCAGCCAATGCCGCCACCAATCCATTTAATGACTTTATCTAAACCAATGAACTTATCGATTAAATAAGTAATCGCGATTACCGCAGCAGCAACCGCGGCCACCATGAGCCCTATTGGGTTTGCCAGAACAGCCGCATTTAAAGCAATCAACGCCACTTTTAGAATGGCGACCGTCGCCAAAATCCCTTTGAAGTTTTGCGCTAACCAAATAAGCCCTTTACCTAGCAGTTCAAAGCCTTGATAAAGACCATCTACGGTTTGGATAAGCTTTTCAATAAAGTCGGTTCGCCAGGCCGCGTTCTTAAATTTCTCAGAAAACTGGGTGAATGCTTTGGTCGCTTTTTCCATGATGGGTGCAAGTGCTGCAAACTTCATAGAGCGGACGCTTTCTTCGATTTTTTGCAGAGCATCATTGTAGGCTTCCGCTTTCGCCGCATCTTCTGCAGTCGCACCGCCACCCAATGCATTGAGTTCTTTTCTTGCTGCCGTTAGCCCTTCAGTGCCTTCACGCAACATGATCAGCATTTTGCGACCGTCTTGTCCAAAGGCCGCATCGGCAAAGGCCATTTGCTCTTGAGGCGTTTCAAGCTGAGAGAACTCTTCAAGGAGCATCTCATAAGCCTGCTTGGTGTCTTGCGCTCCCTGTAAGTCTTTATGCAGCGCGTTCTCACTTTTCTTTAGGTAAGAGCCTAACGCACCTGAACCCGTTTTTTGCAGCACGCCAAGTCGTTTGGTAAAGCGAAGCATTGAGTTAGACAATGCGTCAGAGCTTACCCCTGCATGTTCAGCCTGGGACTGCATGGCTTGAAGTTCTTCAATAGGTAATTTTAGGGTCGCCGATGTCTTTGCCAGGTTGTCCATTTCACCTGCAGCACCATTCACTTGCGTCACT
>NZ_JBFRSN010001222.1:0-1783 GCF_041473595.1 Vibrio sp. 10N.222.46.A1 | reverse complement strand
TACTACTTGAAGTAGGTGTGAAAAGGATTGATATTTACTGCATCTGCCGCACTCCTGAGCCCTCTGGATAGAAGCTGTGAATCGCTACTTGTACAGCAATCCAACAAAAAAGGGCTGAATTACAAGTCTGACAGGAGTAGAATGGCGCTAATAACCTACAAATCTACTCAGGTATTCGTCGTGTCAAATATTACTATTACAGAAACAGCTCAAACTCACTTTGCCAATCTGCTGTCACAGCAGCCTGAAGGTACAAACATTCGTGTGTTCGTGGTAAACCCAGGCACACAAAACGCTGAGTGTGGTGTTTCTTACTGCCCAACAGATGCTATCGAAGCGTCTGATACAAAACTGTCTTTCGAAGCATTCTCTGCATACGTAGATGAGTTAAGCCTGCCATTCCTAGACGAAGCTGAGATTGACTTCGTGACTGACAAAATGGGCTCTCAACTAACACTTAAAGCACCAAACGCAAAAATGCGTAAAGTATCAGACGACGCAACTCTGATAGAGCGTGTTGAGTATGCAATCCAAACCCAAGTGAACCCACAGCTTGCTGGCCACGGCGGTCACGTTAGCCTAGTAGAGATCACTGAAGAAGGTGCTGCTATCGTTGCATTCGGCGGTGGTTGTAACGGTTGTTCTATGGTTGATGTAACGCTAAAAGAAGGCATCGAGAAGGAACTTCTTCAACAATTCGAAGGTGAATTGACAGCCGTTCGTGATGCAACTGAACACGATCGTGGTGAGCACTCTTACTACTAAGCTCTTTTACGACTAAGCACTCATACAGTCTTAGCCAGTAGATAGTTAAAGATTCAATCAAAAGGTTGATGCGCAAGCATCAACCTTTTTTGTGTTTAAAACAGCAGAAGCACTCCTCAACCGTATATTTCCCGTTCAATGCCAACAATAGTGAGGCGTTACCATTTGCAGTAAGGTATTCAAGTGATCGCAATCGGTTCCTGCTCCAATAATTCTAGGATATGAAAGCTAGGATCTAGGAACTCACCGTCATTTCCCCTATATTAGAATGACTTTATAAGAAAGAATTCCAATGAGTTAAGGAGTGAGCGCAATGACAAAAAGGACCAAACCAGAAATTTTGGCTCAGCAAACTGTCGCTCAATCAAAACTGTTCTCTATCGAGTCTCTCGATTTACGCTTTTCAAACGGTGAAGAGCGCACTTACGAACGTATGAAGCCCAGCGGCCGAAACGCAGTCATGATGGTTCCGATTACTGAACAAGGCGATATTCTGTTAGTGCGTGAATACGCTGCGGGTACAGAGCGCTATGAACTCGGCTTCCCAAAAGGTCTAATTGATCCAGGCGAACAACCAAATGAAGCCGCCATTCGTGAACTAAAAGAAGAGATTGGCTTTGGTGCCAACAAGCTGACTCCTCTAAAAGAAGTGATCCTTGCACCCTCTTATTTCTCTAGCAAGATGACGCTGTTTATCGCAGAAGAGCTCTACCCAGAGAAACTAGAAGGTGATGAACCAGAGCCACTAGACATTGTGCGCTGGCCACTTGCTCAAGCCGAAGAACTGTTAACGCATCTCGACTTCTGTGAGGCTCGCAGTATTACCGCCCTACTATTAGCCCTTCGCGTATTAAACAATAATTAAAACAGTCAGAATCACTCGAAGAGTAAGAGAATATTTATGCCAATAACAAAAGATTTGTCTCACCTGCTGCCCTCTGTCATTGAGATTGCTCGCTCTGCTGGGCAACTGATCTTAGAGATCTACGAGAAAAAAGATTACGAAGAGTTTACCAAG
>NZ_JBFRSN010001221.1:0-2481 GCF_041473595.1 Vibrio sp. 10N.222.46.A1 | reverse complement strand
GTCGCTGGTGTTGACGTCACTGGTGTTGACGTCACTGGTGTTGAAGGCGATGGGTTAGGAGTTGATGCTCCTCCATCGCCGCCTCCGCCACCACACCCTACCAACGTTAGTGATGCGATTAGTAATGGAATACGTATTGACTGCGACTGAGCCGTATTTTTCTTAAGTGCAGCATTCGACAGACTAGATAAGATAGCATTGTTAAAGTTCCGGCGACCGTTTGTTACTGTCTGTTTAATTGGCATATTCATAATCATTCTCCTAAGGCAAGTAACATTGGTCAGCGGCAGGTGTTTGGAACCAATCGGTGGATTGAGTACCGCCGGATTCAGCAAAGTTCGCAAAGTTTGGATAGGCGGTGACGATATCTACATATTCCAGTGGCCATTGCCATTCCGTGTCTGAAGTAATCAGCAGTGCCCACGGGTGGTTGTCTGCAGTTTTGAAATATTTGCCTGTTGATGGATTGCTGTCATCAACGCCTAGTCCTGCTTCAAAGAGATTAGCGGTATCAAACGCCTCGGTTGGATCTTGGTCTGGCAAGTGCACCTCCCAGCTGCGCCCTGGATGTAGAGGTAGGTTTTCACCATGATAATACCCAGGCGTCGCGAAAATAAATGGGTCGTAAGGCATGTCAGTCCAACTGCCAGTACTCACTCCATCGCCAGCTAAAGTAATCCCGATTTGGAAAGCGAATTGCTCATCTTCTTTACAAGAGCTGATGGTGCGGTAGAAGGTACAACTAGTACTGATTTTCTCTGTAAGGTCGTTAGCAATAACAAAGATTGCCTCGCTACGTCCTTGCTCCAAGTCTAAATCAGTGAACACACCATTGTGCTTCATGTAAGAGCTTCCGCTACTCACTAAGCTTGGGTCTAGATTAGGAAGTCGAACCGCAAAACCATTTCTGTACGAAGCACCTACTGCAGCAAGACGTCCATCGATGGTTGATTTAACGACTTTTCCATCTTTAAGGATCTCGGTAATGCGATACATAATCACAGCATCATTCATGTCGTAATCAGCTTTATAAGGCCAGTTATCTTCATACGCCAAGGTTGCGTAACCAGAAGCACTTGGGAAGTAACGGGCTGTAGCGCCGTCGTTAAGAACATCAACTTGAATATCAACTACCTCACCAGATGTCGAACCACCAAAGTAGCTCAGGTTGGTTTGTTGGCTGAATCTGAAGCGAGCCCAAGTAGTCCCCGTTAGTGCGTTGATATCGACATTTAGGAACAGATCGTTTTCACCAGCATCCAGTTGGTAGTCGGTAAATACTTGCTCGTTAGCACCATCGAAGCTGCCATCTTGGTTCCAGTCAATCCACGCCGAAAGGTAACCGGTTGTTGAAGCTTCAATCACCACTTTTGAATCAAGCCCGGCTTCAAGCGCCGTAACAAAACCGATACCACCGTTTGCCCACTCGTCATCAATGCCAACACTTTCATCCGATTGTGGAGTTACGTAGCCATCAAGGTCGGCATCGGGTGCATCAGTGCCTAACCAAGTCACACCATCAAGTTCATGTCGAGGACCATTGCTGGCGAGTAGGGTTAGGTAGCTGTCTGGCGCATCACCAAAGTCGATGTTGGAATCTTCATCAACAACTGGGGCGTTGGCACAACGAGCGCCATCGTTTTGGCCGGAAGAAGGTCCATTCGATACAAATTCAACGGCTGGAACAATTCCTGCTGCGATATTGCTCGCGTTGTCTGGAGACAGATTGATACGGTAGATTTTCCCGTCTTGATTTCGAGATACGTAGTAATAGCCGTTTACATCAAAATAACCCGCTCCGAATGTACCTAACTCACCAGTATCACCGATGTAAGTTTCGGCACCGGTTGTAGGATTGAAGCTGTATAAGCCTCCGGAGTTATTATCGATACCATATAAAGAACCATCACTTGGGTGGAAAGCGAAATCAGTCAGTTTTACGGTTGCCGGGCTACCAGCTATTTTGTTAACTGTAACAGTCGCGTTTGGGTCGGCGTCTAACGGCGATAGATCAACGGTGAACAAGCCTTTTCCTGTACGGTAAAGGTAATACACATGGTCATAGACATCGCCGACATAGAAAGTGTGATCGGTTGGTAATCCACTGGTATTGATCACTTCTGCTTGGAAATCCTGTCCAAGGCGCACCAAGCGTTTGTTGGTAGTGTCATAGCCATAAATATATCTGTCTTGAAAGTCGAAACCAACACCATTGATATTGGCGTTCATGCCCGTATCGTCTTCTAACAGGGTGGTTGAGCCTGTCACTAGGTTCACGCCCCAAACTTGTACGGGTGTCGATTGGAATAGGTAAGCCTGGCTCGGACAGGTATCGAATGGCGCTGCGTTGGCGACCAAAGGCGCACTTAATAGCAAACTTAACGTTGTAATTCTCATATCTACATCCTTGTCATAGAAGGTCTAGATACTTTTACAAGTTACGTGCCACTTTTAAGTTGTTGATTTTTATTGTTTATATTC
>NZ_JBFRSN010001220.1:0-683 GCF_041473595.1 Vibrio sp. 10N.222.46.A1 | reverse complement strand
GCGCGTTGGCATGTATGGTTAATTTATCGCCCTTTTCATACCAAGACTTTCCTCCCAGTTAGAAAGCGTTATTAAGGCAACGACAAAAACGGAATTAACAAACAAAAGCGCAATTTTGTACAAAAGCTGAAAGAGACTATAGAGTAGACTGATAAGTCGCTCGATAATTAACAGGCTTGGAAATTGTTATGGAGAACAAGAAGCGCTCTAAAGAAAAGGCCGAATATAAGATAACGGAAGAGCTCGGTGGCCTTGAAATTCTTGATGCTGAATATGAAAAGCAGAACTTCTCACGCCACAGCCATGAGGGCTACACGCTTGGGGTTATTGAGCAGGGGGCGCAGCGCTTTTATCGAACAGGCGGGCATCATATCGCGCCACAAAATGCGATTATTCTGGTCAATGCCGACGAAGTTCATAGCGGTCACTCTGCCACTGAAGGCGGTTGGGCGTATCGAGCCATGTATCCACTCCCAGAGCAACTTGCCAAGATCACTCAAGAGCTTAACCTACCGAACTACGGTGCGCCTTACTTCCCAAGAGCGGTGGTTGAAGACCCTGAACTCGCTAATCAATTGAGGTTGGTCTTTAACACGATCGATGAATCCGACAATCGCCTGTTAAGAGAGACCTTGATGTATGGGATGTTGGTTAAGCTGATTAGTCGACATGGAAAATCGCCG
>NZ_JBFRSN010001219.1:0-243 GCF_041473595.1 Vibrio sp. 10N.222.46.A1 | reverse complement strand
CGTATAGGCGTTGAAGCGAGTAGCAAAAATAGCTAACTGGTCTATAAAATTGCATCGCTTGTTATAAGCGAACTAGCTTGACCGTATTACTTATTTTTATTATTCAGCCCAGACTCTAGTGCTGCTGCCTTAGTTTTAGCTGACTCTTCATAAGCATTAAATACATCGCTATTTTTACGACCGCTAAAGTGCAGAAAACTATGAATAATAAGCATAAAGAAGGATATCAACACAACAAATATG
>NZ_JBFRSN010001218.1:0-315 GCF_041473595.1 Vibrio sp. 10N.222.46.A1 | reverse complement strand
GTTTAGGTGACCAAGAAGGCTACGGCGAGTGGTTCTTAGATGCGATGGGTCTATTACATGATGAGCTGAAAATCGCTGGCACTGAGTTTGTCGGTTTCTGGCCAAACGATGACAGCTACGAGTTCGAAGCGTCTAAAGCTCTCACTGAAGACCAATCTCAATTCGTTGGTTTGGCGCTTGATGAAGATTCACAATACGAACTGAGCGACGACCGTATCGCTAGCTGGGTTGAACAAGTACTGGTTGAGTACAGCGAAAAGCTATAACCAAACAGAAGTACACTCAGCTAAGTAACTCAGTAGCGAAGTAGCGAAG
>NZ_JBFRSN010001217.1:0-693 GCF_041473595.1 Vibrio sp. 10N.222.46.A1 | reverse complement strand
TTTAATTTGGATATTGAAGGCAAGACTTAACCCCAGAGGTGTACCACCAGCCGCACCAAAACCAGCTGTGTCGCGATGATTAGTACCCGTATGTACTTGAGCGATATCGGCAAAGTGACCGATCGCAATATCAAGTTGTTCAACTTGAGCTTTTGATGCTCCCTTCTGTGGACCAAACACGGCACTGGCTCCGCTTTCGCCACACAGTGGATTATTCACATCACACGCGACCACGAACGTGATTTCTTTGCATCTAGGGTGCAGTCCATCAAGATCGATGCTTGCTAACTGGCTTAACTCGGCGCCGCCACCAGATAGCTCGTTGCCTTGCTTGTCTAATAACTTGCCTCCCAATGCTTGTAAAATTCCTGCACCTGCATCGTTGGTTGCGCTACCGCCCAAGCCGATAATGATTTGTTCAACGCCTTGATCTAAAGCATCTTTAATCAATAGCCCTGTGCCAAACGAAGATGCAGTTAAAGGTGATCTTTCTTCTACCGTTAATCGGTCTAAGCCCGATGCTTGAGCAAATTCCAACAAGGCAGTTTTCACCTTAATTCCATCAAAAGTCTGCTCTAACGACGCCCAGTAAGCTGTGCATTCACGTCCGATTGGGTCCATCGTTTGCAACCCTTGTTTCTTACCATTGAGCGCCTCTAGCAACACGTCTACCGTGCCTTCACCACCATCAGC
>NZ_JBFRSN010001216.1:0-4708 GCF_041473595.1 Vibrio sp. 10N.222.46.A1 | reverse complement strand
CTAATGATCTTATAGGGACCACTGCCTACTGGTGGCTCACTTAGAGGTTCAGACAGCTTTCTGTCTTTCCAGAAATGCTTCGGCAACACACGAGTGCTTTGCGCAAAGCTAAACAGCTTCTCGCGGTTTGGCTTGTTCATCTCAATTCGAACAACCAAATCAGAGACAGCCGTTACTGATTCAATCTCTTTGTAATACACGCGATACTGAGGCACACCTTCTTTCGAAAACTTGTCAAAGGTGAAGGCAACATCGTGAGCCGTGATTGGTTTACCATCTTGGAATTTAGCATTTGGGTTGATGTTGATTTCCATCCAAGTGAAATCACTGGCGTAGCGAACCTTTGAAGCAATCAATGGATAGTACGCATCAATCTCGTCGCTCGGAGAAAACATCAAGGTATCGTAAATCTCTCCGGTATAACTTGCAGCAACGCCGCGGGAACCGAATCGATTAAAGCTATCGTAGGTACCTATGCTGCCATAGGTCACTTTGCCCTGCTTTGGCGCATCAGGATTAACGTAATCAAAGTGAGTAAAATCGGCTGGATATTTTGCTTCACCAAAACCAACCAATTGTGTGGTTTCAATAACGGTGACAGCAGGAGTTGATTGGGTACCAGAAGCGTAAGTAACGGAGGGGTGTAAAACAATAAGCGGCAGCATAACTGCACAGGACTTTAAATTAGACCTGAAAAACTGAGTGCGCTGCGAGGCTTTGCGTCGAAAAACTGTTCCCATTTGACTCTCCCTTCAAATGTTATGAATTCGATATTCAAGTTGATTAATCGGCTTTGAATGCATGCCGTTAAAACAAGTATAGGTTCAAATCTAACATCATGTAATAACTAATAAAACCATCAGCACTTCATCTCTGACGGTTTATTTACAAATTACTCGTCACCGCTCGAAACTATTGGATGCAGTTAACGCTGATCGCTTTGATTCCTTTAATTAGCTTGGTGGCGTTGGAAAGCACGGAGATTGCTCTAGCGGGAATGACATAAGCCTCCACGGTTTAGATTCGCTTTGATTCGCTTTGAAAGTGAAATTTAGGTTCTAAATAATCAACAATCTATACTTTACTGGAGTATCCTTGCTGCTTAGGTCTAAATGGAATGACACTTTGAACAAACCAAACCACATAACATTCGCAACGTTCAACCTTCTGAACTATCTCGAACCGCCGAATGCTTACTATGATTTTGAGAACATCTACAGCTTCGATGAATGGCAGAAAAAGCAACATTGGATGGCTGAAGCGATTAGTTCATTAGATTGTGATGTGATTGGCTTTCAAGAGATATTTAGCCCGCAGTCTTTAGAGCAATTGATGAATGAGCTAGGTTATCCATACTTTGCAGTGGTCGATAGCGCAGACGTTGAAGATGATTACCTATACACCTCCCCTGTCGTTGGTATCGCATCCCGCTACCCAATTGAAAATGTACAGCCTGTTACGCCAGATTCGAAGTTACTGACAGCGTTCAACCTTGGAGACAATTTCTCATTCAACAGAACGCCTGTTCATGCCACGATTACGTTACCCCATTTAGGTTCAACCGACTGTTATGTGGTGCACTTCAAATCACAACGTCCGACAGAACCCAAAGCAGAATCTATCGATGTGGATAACGCTCAGCAAGGTGAAAAATCACAAAGTGACACGCTCACTCGCTTCCACCAAGAGCAACTTGGCTCTTGGTTATCTAGCGTGCAGCGCGGCCTTGAAGCTCAGATGCTGCATCAATACATCACCAATCATCGTTACCAAACCGATCAGCCTGTTGTGTTAATGGGTGACTTTAATAAGCCTCTATTCAACGACGAGTTTAAAGGGCTATTAAGTTATTCAATAAACAGAGACGAAAACAGCAAGCATTGGCTTTCCCACTTCCGGTTAAAAGACAGCTGGGATATTTATCATCAATTGCATGAACAAGACTTACTTGAACAACGCAAACCAACCCACTATTACGGTGCCTCTGGTTCTGTTCTGGATTACATTTTAATGTCGAACGAATTTGACTGTCAGAACTCATCAAGCATGATGGAAATCTCTTGCTACACAGTGCTCGACCATCACCTCATCAATCCCAGCTTTGAACACGACCAATTCAGTACTGACCATGCCATCGTTGCTGTCACCGCTCATATCCGTGAAGCCTAGCTATTCGATTACATCTTCAATCGAGAGTTACCTGAGTTGAACATGAAAAAAACCGCAGTCAAAAACTGCGGCCTTCCACTTTAGCCAAACGGGTTGAGCCAACCGACGCCCCATTTAGAAACCGATTTACCGTTTAGCAAAGTGTGAAACTTAGAATGTGTACATTGCGCCAAGATAGAATGAAGCCAATACGATATCTTTCTCTACCTTTTTTCGGTTCCAAGAGTTGCCCTCGTCAACTTCTACTGTAAATGCATCGGCTTCATAACCAAGTCTCAGGCTTAACTCAGAAAGCTTTTCTGGGGTGTACTCAACGCCAAAACCAACTCGTACACCTGCACCTGAATCATCGAAATCAGAACTTGAAGGACGTGAACCGTCTGCATACTTCATATCGAGATCGATTGAAGATAAGCCAATTGTACCAAATGGGCGAACGCCATTATCAAACGTATAACCAAGGTTTGCAGCAATCGAAAAGACTTGAGGAGTCCATGTAAAGCCAGCGTTGCTTCTTAAAGGATATTTAGCAACCACATCACCATAATCCGTGTACTGAAGCTCAAGTGATACAATACGGTTAAACTTATAGCCAGCAATGATACGGTAAGCATTGTCTTCTGCTTCAAACGTCACTGGCTCTTTAATTGATGAAAATAGTCCACCATCATCGACGCCAGAAGTACCAATGGCACCACCTAGATACAAACCACTGTCCGCTGCCATTACATTGTTTGCTGCAAATGCTGACATCATTGCGATGCTTAGAATTAATTTATTGCCCATTACTACTTGACCTTACTTAATGCAAATCAAGATTGTTACGCCTTCCTGTGCTGCACAATCTTGTTAGAGTTACCCGACACCCCGTCGAATTCGCGAACATGATAGGCTCACAGAAAACAAAAAAATAAATAAAAATGTAATCACTTTATAACCCCAGACAACAGAATTAGTTAAAACACCATAAGAGCCTGAATCAAAAAGAAATAAAAAAACACCTAACGTTTGTTTGAACAATCCATTCCCTTCCAAATCATCCGGTTTTTAGGTTTTTCCACCTCGCACTTACGCAAGCTTACTTTCAAGAGTGGCGTGATTTTGCATAATCCACACGCTTTAGTAGCTTGCGACTTAACTCAATCTCAACCATTCAGAATAAGACGAATAGAAACACGATGAACCACACAATAGAGCTCAACGGCTTAATCATTGATACTGACTCTCGAACGATTACTAATGAACAGGGGAATAAAATCACTTTACGCCCTCACCTACTTTCGGTGCTCTGTTTACTAACAGAAAATCTAGGGGATCCCGTTTCTAGGGAAGATATTATTGATATGTGCTGGGAAGGGGAACTCACCTCTCCTCACATACTTGCTAACGTCATCTATAATCTGCGTAATGTTTTTACGCGCTTAAGAACACCAGACATTCAGATAACCACAATCACCAAGTTTGGCTACATTTTGTCGGTTGACCCCACTTAATTAAATTTAAGCGACACTACATTGTGTCAAAACTGTATGGGCAACAAGCCGTAGCGCACTCTTTATATCTCCATGGTGAACGTATTTATGCAATCAATGGCGTTGATTAAGATCACTAAAAAACGCCCCATCGAAACGTTTCGATGATCGTTATCACACTCTAGCAAAGTGAAGAGTGCAAATGATAAATCAAACACTATTATCACTATCGAAACGTTTCGATGGCTTTTCTTGAGTTGTTCTCAACCCATTAAACGTTATTTTTCGATAGGTCGTGATATGAAAAAAAGTACTCTAATTAATTCTGAACTCTCTTACTTAGTGGCGACTCTTGGCCACACAGATGAAATCACGATTTGTGACGCGGGCTTGCCGATTCCAGATCACGTAACTCGTATTGATCTTGCCTTAACTCATGGTGTTCCGAGCTTTCAGCAAACAGTAAAAACCATGCTGGATGAATCTCAGATTGAAGGCGTTGTGATTGCAGAAGAGTTTGCGAAAGTAAGCCCAGACCATCACGCTGCACTGATTGATTTAGTTAAGACAGAAGAAGCGCGTTGCGGCAAATCGCTTTCGATTACTTACATCACTCATGAAGAATTCAAAGAGCGAACGCATGACAGCCGCGCGGTTATTCGCACTGGCGAATGCACGCCATACGCAAATGTTATTTTCCAAGCTGGCGTAACCTTTTAACTCAAGCTTAGCGTTTGAACCTAAGCGCAACGACAGCTCAGTGTCATCACTGAACCAAAACAATCAAATACAACTGGCCCCGAGTAAAGGAACCGACATGACTCAAGCCATTTTAGAACTTAGCTCAATTGAGAAAGCCTTCCCAGGTGTTAAAGCACTAGATAAGGCGAGCCTCAACGTTTACCCAGGGCGCGTAATGGCGTTAATGGGGGAAAACGGTGCAGGTAAATCAACGTTGATGAAAGTGCTTACCGGCATTTACCACTTGGACGGCGGCACTATCGCATACCAAGGTAAACCCGCAGCATTTAAAGGACCACGTGATTCACAACAAGCCGGCATTAGCA
>NZ_JBFRSN010001215.1:0-550 GCF_041473595.1 Vibrio sp. 10N.222.46.A1 | reverse complement strand
ACACGCCAACTCTATTTATGTTGTTAGTCGGATCCCTCGACTGTTCGCGATTGTGCTTGCCGGTGCTGGCTTGAGTGTTGCTGGCTTGATAATGCAACAGATTGTTCAGAATAAGTTTGCTGCACCTTCTACGATGGGCACGATTGATTGCGCCATGTTGGGGTACATCGTCGGTATTCTGGTGCTGGGTAATGCCGCTCAATGGAGCTACTTAGGCTTTATCTTTGCGTTTGCGGTGTTAGGCACCATGCTATTGGTCCGCTTTCTACAACACTTGAAGTTCAAGAATGCGGTGTTGGTACCTTTGATTGGCATCATGTATGGCAACGTTATTTCCTCTCTAACAACCTTTATCGCTTACAAATACGATTTAGTACAAACCATGTCAGCTTGGACGATGGCGAACTTTGCGAGTGTATTGCAAGGCAGCTATGAAATCCTTTACCTCGCGGTTCCTGCATGTGTGTTGGCTTATTACTTTGCGAGTCAGTTCAGTGCGGCAAGTATTGGTGAAAGCTTCGCAAAAAACATTGGCCTCAATTATCAGAAG
>NZ_JBFRSN010001214.1:0-2737 GCF_041473595.1 Vibrio sp. 10N.222.46.A1 | reverse complement strand
TCGACATCGACATCGACAATCTCATTATTCAGTTCACCAAATGATGAAAGCGCAGTAATAAGCGATTATTTGGGTGGAGAAGATGCCGGACTAGCGCATTTAGATAACTACTTTTCACATGATTACGCTCTTAATTATAAGCAGACTCGAAACGCATTTGACGGCATCGAAAACTCAACCAAGTTCTCGCCGTGGCTGGCACTCGGCTGCGTCTCGCCTAAAACGATTTATCGCCATTTGAAACAGTTCGAAACCGAACATGGCAGTAACGAATCAACCTATTGGATCTACTTTGAGTTGTTGTGGCGCGAATATTTCTATTGGAAGTGTTTGTCATTGGGTTCGTCGTTGTTCGGTGAAACCTCAAACCATAAACTCGACTCTTCAAACTCCTCAGCGACGTTGAACCTGAATTTAGCCAAATGGAAAAGTGGCAATACCAACTATCCGATTGTCGATGCATGTATGCGCCAACTTAACGAAACAGGCTATATGTCTAATCGAGGAAGACAGCTTGCGGCTAGCTGTTTGATCTATGAACTAGGGATCGACTGGCGACACGGCGCAGCCTATTTTGAGAGCCAACTTATCGACTATGACGTGGCATCAAATTGGGGCAATTGGGCATATATAGCCGGGGCTCTCAATTCTCAGGTAAACACCCAAGCCAACAAGCAAAATGATGCTAAACAACCTAAACCTAAATCACGACATTTTGATTTGGGTAAGCAAACAGATATGTACGATCCAGACCATGCGTTCATCAACAAGTGGAATGCGAGCAGCAAAGAACCTGCCTTAACTAACATTCAGGATGTGTTATGAATTTCAAAACCGTGCGCCTTGTCTTAGGCGACCAACTCAATATCCAGCACTCTTGGTTTCAACAGGTTGACGACGAGGTCATTTACATCATTGCCGAACTTAAGCAAGAGACTGACTACGTTGCATCGCACATCCAAAAGGTGGCGGCTTTTTTCTCGGCGATGGGCTATTTTACCGACGAACTCAAACAACAAGGTCATCAGGTACTCCACTTAACTCTTGATGACACGACTCAATTTGAAAATTTCGATGCGCTATTGCAGCACTATGTCCACGAATTCGGCGCTGAGAAATTCGAATATCAAAGGCCAGATGAATATCGCCTTTTAGAGCAGATGAACAAGCTGAAGCTCACTAATGCGACCAAAGGTTGTTGTGATACGGAACACTTCCTCTTTCCATTCGAAGAGATAGAACAACAGTTTCCGAAAAACAAACACATCATGATGGAACATTTCTATCGCCGAATGAGAAAGCGCTTCGACATTTTGCTAGAAGACGGAAAGCCCGTTGGTGGAAAATGGAATTACGATGCGAGCAATCGAAAGAAACTCAAGAAACAAGACATTGAAAGCCTGCCTCAACCTCTGATGTTTGCCAACGACATTTCCGCGATTTTAGAACGCATCGAGCGTCATCAAGTTCAAACCATTGGTGAAGTTGGCGACCAATTATTATGGCCAGTTAACCGCGCACAAAGCTTGTCTCTGCTCGCTCATTTCTGCCAGGTTTGCTTACCGTTATTTGGGCAGTTTCAGGATGCGATGACTACAGAACACGACTCTAAATGGAGCTTGTATCATAGCCGTATTTCGTTTTCGCTGAACAGTAAACTGCTGAGCCCTAAAGAAGTGATTGGTGCTGCGTTATCAGCTTATCAAGTTCCTTCTAAGCCAAATGCACCCACTATCGATATTGCACAAATCGAAGGGTTTGTGCGACAAATTCTAGGTTGGAGAGAGTACATACGCGCCGTCTATTGGGCAAACATGCCTGCGTACGCCAATAAAAACCATTATTCAGCAACCAATAAGCTGCCCCATTATTTTTGGGACGGACAAACCAATATGAATTGCATGAAGCATGCGATTGACCAGTCCCTTGAGTTTGCTTACGCGCATCACATCCAAAGGTTAATGATCACTGGCAACTTCTGCTTAATTACGGGTATAGACCCCGACCAAGTAGACAGTTGGTACCTTGGTATATACGTCGATGCGATTGAGTGGGTCGAAATGCCAAATACGCGAGGTATGGCACTTTTTGCGGATGGCGGGATCGTCGGAACCAAACCATACTCTGCCAGCGGTTCTTACATCAACCGTATGAGTGACTACTGCAAAGGCTGTCACTACAAGATAAAAGAACGCAGCGGAGAGCAATCTTGCCCTTTCAATAGCTTGTACTGGCGCTTCATGAACAAACATCGCGATGCCTTAAATCGCAACCCTCGAATGGGGATGCTTTATCGCTCTTGGGACAATATGGATGAGCAAGACCAACAAGCGATACTCGACACCGCAGAACAACGACTGACTAACTTGGAGAACTTATAATGGTGGAACAACTCAGATTACACATATTGGTCATTGGTGGCAGCGGAGGTATTGGATTCGCTGTGGTTAAGCACCTATTGTCTGAGCTGTCTCGCTTTGATTTTCTCGATGTACATGTCGACGCGACTTATCATTCACAACGACCAGAATTGGAAGATAACCGTTTAAATTGGCACCAAGTCGATGCCACCAACGAAGCTGATATTGAACGACTAAGCACTCAATTCGAGCGATTGGATTGGTTAATAAATTGCGTGGGTATGCTTCATACGCCAGATCTAGGGCCTGAAAAGAATCTATCTTCTATCGACCCAGAGTTCTTTCTGAAAAACATCTCGGTAAACACCCTACCAAGC
>NZ_JBFRSN010001213.1:0-6092 GCF_041473595.1 Vibrio sp. 10N.222.46.A1 | reverse complement strand
CTATCGAAACGCAGCTAGCTACTATCGAAACGCAGCTAGCTACTATCGAAGAAATTCAAGACCCTCAAGAAAAAGAGAGCACGCTAACAGGCTTGAATGGTTGGTTAGCGACCTTTAGATCTCACGCTATTGAGTCTGAGCAGTCACAGAAGCTTAAAGCCGAACTCATAAAGTTTGAGGCTGAACTGTTTGAGAAAAAACAGAATCATGTAATGACTTACGTGAATGAAGCGGGCGACGACACTGAAGGGTCGTTACCGGTTCTAGGTTCAACAATAAGAACCAATAGTAATGAAAAAGTTAGGCTTTCAGCTCACCAAACACTACTAGGTTTAGAGCAGTGGCTGCTGGCTAACGGCTTCATTGAACTCATCAAAAAACGCAACCAGTTTGCTCAATCGCTGGGTTTCAAAACCTTTTTTGACTATTCCGTCGTTAAAACCGAGCAGATGACAACTGAGCAACTGTTTACAATTCTGGATGACTTTGAAGTTCGCACGCGAGATAACCATCAACAAAGCCTAGAGAGCTTAACTCAGAAAAAAGGTCAGAGCGCTCTAGAAGCCCATAATTTCACCTACTCTTTTTCAGGTGACGTCATGAATGACTTAGACCCTTATGTTCCATTTTCAAAGTCACTAAGGCGTTGGGTTGAGTCTTTTGGTCGTCTTAATATCGAATACTCACAAGCAACATTGAAATTAGATTTGCTTGATCGTAAAGGAAAGTATCCAAACGGTTTCTGTCATGGGCCAGTTCCTTCTTTCTACGATCAAGATACTTGGGTAGCTGCACAGGTCAACTTCACGAGCAACGCCAAGCCCGACCAAATCGGCAGCGGTTATGATGGTATCAATACGCTGTTTCACGAGGGCGGCCACGCTGCACATTTCGCTAATGTTAAAATGAATGCGCCTTGTTTCTCTCAAGAATTTGCACCAACATCGATGGCTTATGCCGAAACTCAATCCATGTTCTGTGACAGCTTATTGAATGACGCCGATTGGCTAAAACAATATGCCCTGGATTCAGAAGGCCAAGCAGTACCTGATGAGCTAATCAAAGCCATCATAGATAACAAACAACCGTTCAGAGCCTACCAAGAACGAAGCATTCTTGTTGTTCCCTATTTCGAACGAGCACTTTACGAATTGGCGGATGAAGATCTGACACCTGAAAAGATCACTGCTCTTGCTCGTAGCAGTGAGAAAACGATTCTTGGATTGGCTTGTAGCCCTCGCCCATTGATGGCGATTCCACATCTATTGTCGGATGAAGCCTCATGCGCTTACCAGGGCTACTTATTAGCTCATATGGCGGTGTATCAAACACGTGCTTATTTCACCGATAAGTTTGGCTACTTAACGGATAACCCAGAGATCGGCCCTTTGTTAGCTAAGCACTATTGGCACCAAGGCAATAGTGTGAATCATAATGGGACAATCGAAAGCCTGACTGGGGAAGGTTTTAATGCCAAGTACCTCGCTGACGAATGCAACTTATCGCCAGAAGAAGCTTGGGCTATTGAAGATCAAAAAATCAAACAGCTGTCGACAAGAGAACGAGCACCCGTCGCTGATTTGAATGCGAAGATATCAATCGTTGATGGGACAACCGAGTTGGCGAGTAATGATAAGTCAAACCATCAGATGTGTGATGAGTTTGAACACTTTATCGTTGGGCAATACGGCCGATAGCGGGTGCTGAGCATCTGTAACCAAGGTTGAACCAAAAAACTCAAACGAAAAAAAGGACGATATTTAATCGTCCTTTTTATTTACAGCATTGACCCTACACAGTGACACAATTTAAACGAGATTGAACATCAAAAATAATGTCGACAGAATCAAGGCTTCTTAGTGATTTCCTATGAATACCACATATCTGCCCTGTCAAAACAATATAAAACTTTTCTGTTTTGAGTAAATTCCAAGCTTCATCAAGAGATTCAGCATAAACCTTGTTCTTGAGATCTTGCGGGCGAGTACCTGCAACTCTTCCATGTTTACGCGCCAATTCAAATAATCCATTTCGATTCGGTTTACATGTAAACAGAGTGTCATTTCCGTAAATAACACCCTTGGCAGTAATGCTCTTAACCATTACATTCTCCAGATTATCATTCCACTCATAACACTGAGTGTCAAACCACATATCGGTTGGATACTTAAACGGCAAAACGAAGAGAACATGGTGTAACGACCGGGCATGCGACACACCATAGCAATCAGATTTAAAGTTCTTAAGCTCTCAAAGCTATTAAGCTATTAAGAGCTTAGAAGTAGTAGTAAGCTGCTGCGAATACGTGTGTTTCTTCGTCGTACTGTGCGCTAGTTGAACCCATGCGTGCACCATCAATATCTTGTTTGATATCAATACCCATGTCAGCGTTGTCTGCAATACGGTACATTGCCGCGATGTTGATGTAAGAAGCATCTACGTCCGCTTGGCCATCAAGTTCATTGCTGTTAGAGGCGTAACCAGCTGCAATTGTTAGGTCTTCAGAAACCGCGTAACCACCTGAAACGTAGTAACCCGTGTCTTTCTCAGAATCTGCGTCATCAATCCAAGAGTTCATACCTAGTGTTAGGTCACCAATTTTTACGTTACCAGTTACCGTGTAAACTTCGTAATTAGCTTCGTAATCACGGTTTTCGTAACCTGCGTATAGGTTGAATACTTCTTGCTCTAGACCGATGTAGCCGTTCACACCTTTGTCGAACTTATCATTGTTACGAGAATCTTTCGTTTCGAAGTAAGAGATACCGTAAGCGATACCGCTTGTTGCACCCTCGAACTTAACAACATTGAAGCCGTCAGAAGCATCACCAGCAGAAGCGCCAAACTCGTAAGTGTTATCACCAGCACCGTCAACTTTATCTAGTGCTGTATCATTTTCCCAACCGAATGAAGCGATACCGAAACCAGTGTCAAAACCAAGCCAAGCTTTGTCTACATCAGCAGCAGGGCCAGTATCGATGCCATTTGTCCACTTGTAGTTAACTGAATCATTCGCTGAAACGTTATTGTCTGTTGTGTAGTTCACCATCAAGTCTGTTTCGAAGTAACCAACAATACGGTTGTTACGGTAGTTTACTGCAAGTGTTAGGCCTGTAGCCCAGTCATCGTAGAATGCTTTAGAACCAGTGTCGTAGTAACCGCCAACACCCATAGCACCAGATACTGAGAATTGATCTTTATGCATTGAATCAAATGCGAACATGTCTTCATTTTGGCTGTTTTGGCTGCTTGTATTTACCGCGAAAGCTGAACTTGAAATGCTTGCAATCGCAAGTGCTACTAATGTCTTTTTCATAATAACCACTACCTATATATTGATTCGGCCTTGTTAGTCCGGCCTTTTGGAGTAGCGCTATTGTTCAAAAAAACAGGTTATTGATATACCGTAAATTTACTGAAATTTTATAGCTTCGGTGAATTTCATGAAATAAGAATATATTAATGTGTCGTTTATATTGAGAAACGTAATCCCAGAGTAAAGCCGATATCGGTGCTGTTATCCATATTGCGAATATTCTCTGTCATCAAGGCTTCTAAACTAAACCTATTGAATCGGTACCTATAACCGAGCACCACTTCATTAGACGGCTCTGAGAAATCTGGTTCATCCGTTGCCCACCCTTGATAATTTAACGATTCAATGACCAAGCTATGATGAGCATCGAATCGTAATTCATAGCCTACAGCCCAACTCGAACTGTAGTTTTCTAAGAGCACAGAATAGTCATCACCTTTGCGGTGAACTAAACCAAGAGTAACAAACACGTTGTGACGCACTGATAAATAGCTGTAATTCAGCTGAACACCTTGCTCAAAACTATTTCGCTCAAACTGCCCTTCTCGAACATTATTGTAAAACAGAGAGCCACCAGCAGAAATAAAAGAGGGGCCGTCGGAATACAACAATAATTCATTGTATAACGTGACAGCATTAGTCAGTTGATCGCCTTCAAAATCAGAAATATGAACCCCCGAGTTATTAAAATCCATAGTGAACTGATCTTGAGGAACTTCATCCCGACCATTTTGGCCGATATTAAATAAGTCATGAAAGCCCATCACAAAACTATCAAGTCCATTATCTTTGGCTGTTACCACTCGATAATCCAACTCCACCTTCCATACAGAAGATGCCTGCCATTGAACTGCAATATTCGATTGATTTTGGTAATAATCAAGACCATAAGCGTCGGTGTGTGCCCATATACTGGCTTGGGTATAAGAGGACTTGAACTCAATAGTCCCCACCCTTTTGGGCTGAGCAGAACGAAGTTGTGTTGAAAGCACATTTGAATGAATAGGTGACTGCGCATAGACAAACATTGGGGATGCGTTCGCGCTTGCAGTAGGATGAAAAAAAGTCAGTATCGAGACTGAAATACTCAGTAACGCCCTTAAACTTATCACAGTGTTTACTCGGTTGTATAAATGCCCGATTTTATTAAAAAACACCGTTCAATTAATGCAGTAGATCTACCGCTTATCATCCTAACATTTAGATTAAAGAGTTATAAAAAAACGAAAATTAGAACCTCTCGAAAATGTAAACATCTTATCTTGCACTGTGCTTTACGAACGCATAGTCTTCGGGATATTAACCTGATGAATATATTGATAGAGGAAAGGTATGTCGGCTACTAACCTAAATTTTGAACAATTGTTGATGAAGCAATCAACGACTCTCATCAATAGCGATCCTAAGTATTTTCAAGCTACTTGGTCAGAAGCGAGCTTTGACGTACTCGATTGGTTTGGGATGGATCGTTTAACACTCTACCCTAACTCAATGGTCTTACTGGAAGACGGAAAGACTTGTTCAGTATCGAAAGCGAACATACCCCCGGTCAATAAACAGAATCTCATTGGTGGCAACTATCTTGATTATTTAAAGCTGCTAAAGACCAAAAAAACTTATCTCGCGTTTTCGAAAGACGACCTCGAGAACACTCAGAATTACGTATTAAAGCAGTTATACAAAGAAGGGGGGCGATGGCACTGCATCATTCCTTTGCAACTCTTTAACCAACGCTGGGGAGCACTGTCTTTTACTAACTTTCACGACAACGATACCACTTTCGATCTCGAAGACATCCAGCGCTTAAAATTAGTCTGTGAGCTTTGGCTCTGTTATTGGCAGCACTCAACACTAGCCAGAACATTAAAGCAAAATGAGAATCGGCTAGAAGATGACAGTGACAAATTACTCTTACTCACCAAGAAGCAGACCAAAGTGTTGGCACTTATTGCTCAAGGCTTAAGTGCAAAAGAGTGTGCGGAACAGCTCCATCTAAGCTCTCGAACTATAGAATCGCATAAGTACAGAATGCTTGGGTTGCTCGATTTGAACAACCACAATGACCTCCTTCAGTTCGCGTTGCGTAATGGGTTAGGTATTACAGAAAACCTGCACACAACGCGTTAAAACAATCTATTAACCCTGTAAATCATTCTGTGTTCGGTGACCTTCAGCTATTTATATCTGAAGGGTCTGTATTTATGAAAGCTCTATATTTCTTGGTTTAAGGACACTGGCTACTCGTTACCTTCACTCAGAGCAAATTTAATTTCATCCGACGAAAAGCCTTTTCGACTTAGCATAGCGTAAGCTTTTGAGCGCTCTTTGTGATCGTTGAGGTCATAAGGTTTCTTTTGTAGTTGTTCTAAACACGAAGAGTAAAAATCCAGTTGCTCTTCGTTAATTAACCGATCGACCAATTGTGGCAATTCGCTCGTGTCTATTTGTCGCTGTCTAAGCTCTTGCTGAATAGCAGTCAAGCCTTTGCCTTTACGAGCATACTTAAGCACTTCTTTTTCCAAATCGGCTTTCTCTGCCTTAATTTGAATATTACTCTTCAGTTCATGCGCTTGTGGGTGCTGGTCAATCGCTACCTTAACTTGTTGATAGCTAAAACCACGCTTTTGCAGCGTCGCAACCAATTTTTCACGGCTCATGGTAAAGCTTGAGTAGTAGTGGTTGATTCGGTCTATCAAGATAGTTTGTTCATCAATAGACTTTTCGAAAGACACCTTATGGATAGCATCAGAAATCACTGAGTCCGTCAGGCCTTTCT
>NZ_JBFRSN010001212.1:0-2162 GCF_041473595.1 Vibrio sp. 10N.222.46.A1 | reverse complement strand
CACCAAGAAACAGCATTAAACAGATAGGGCCTGTTACTGACGCCGAAAACGCAAACTGTTCCCAAAGTGTGTTCATTGTTTTTCCTTTGTTAGTCGATTTCAATTTCCTTTGAATACTGTCGCATTTTTCCACAGTTCTTTGATAAGACAAAATGAATACCAAGGGTTAAGTAAAAAACCTTGAAAAAAAGAACGAACGTGCTAAAAATGAAACATGAGATTTATTATTGGTGAATAATGAGCAAGGGAAAGATAACCAAAGAGTATATTTTGAGCCATGCATTCGCGCTTGCGAGTGAGAATGGGCTTGAGAGTTTGACGATTGGCGAGTTAGCCAAGCAGTGTGGCATGTCTAAGAGTGGATTGTTTGCGCACTTCAACTCTAAAGAAAACCTGCAACTCTCTGTACTCGAGTACTCCAACGCCATATTCACTGAGAGAGTCATTATTCCCGCAAGAGAGCTGGGGGATGGTGATATCGAAGCGAAATTGAAACAGTTGCTCGACAATTGGTTGGGTTGGAATCATTCATTCCAAGGCAGCTGCATGTTTATTGATGCTTGGAAAGATGCAGGCAGCGAAACCTCTGTGATTCAGAAGGCACTGCAAAAAACCATTTCAGTGTGGATTGATTACTTGACGATTCAGGTAGCAAAAGCGGTTGAAAGCAAACAATTCAGAACTGATTTAGACCCGAAACAGGCAACCTTCGAGTTGTACGGTCTCTATTTAAGTGCGAACTTGTTCTACTCATTACGAGGGCAACAAGCGAGCCACACTCATTTTTGGAGTGGTGTCGAGCGCTTGGTAGCCAGTTGGAAAGCGGTTTAATACATACAGAAGGTTAACTCGCAAATCATGTGAGTCTTGCTGAAGTAAGGTTTACAACAAAATTTTAGAGAAGTGGCGGCAAGCCGTCATAAACAGCGCTATCGCCATTTTTTATACTAACAAATAGCACGGTCGTTCGATTTTTAGGGCCGAGCTCGATCCGCCAATAATGATGGCGATACAAGGAACGGTCATGAGTGACAAAATCTATTTCAATACATCGAACAAGTTCAGCTTCAAGCGTAGCTTGATTGGCGCTACAACCAATCTGCACTACATCCTAGCACCGAGCCACGCAAAGAAAACGGCACGTAAGCTGCTGCTCACTCCAATGCGTACTGAGCAGAAAAATGCCGATCCGCAAGGGCTTATCAAGAGTGAAATCAAAGGTCGTGATGGCGTCTTAAAAACGTATTCTTTGGGCACGGGTCCAGTTTGGGTTCTGACTCATGGTTGGTCTGGCACCGCGAGTCAGTTCTTCCCTCTGATGGAACATATTGCAGCCAAAGGTTTTACGGCTCTGGCTTATGATCACCCGGCGCACGGTGGCAGTGATGGCGTACATGGTCATATCCCAGCGTTTGTGAACGGTCTTGAAGCCATTCTCGATTCAGTGGGAGAGGTAGCAGGTTTGGTCGGTCACAGCATGGGTACCGCGTCTGCATTGGAATGTAAGCACGTTAAATTGGAAAACAAGCCGTTATTGCTGATTGCACCTGTACTGGATTATCTAGAAAACCTATTTGGCAGTGTTGCTCGTTCTGGTTACTCAATGAAACTGTTTGAGGCGGTAGTCGGAGAAGTAGAAGAGCAATTTAACTACCCGATTCAATCTGTTGATCCTTATGGAAAGCTAGCGCTTCGTGAGTCTCAAACTATCATTGTTCATGATGAACAAGATAAGTTTACTAAGTTTGATGTGTCGAAGCGTGCAGCCTATGAAATGGATCTTGTCACCTTAATCGCGACTCAAGGCCAAGGCCACGGACGAGTGATGAAGTGCCCGCAAGTGTTTGAGAGTTTTGATAACTTGATTGGCTAAGTTTAACGAATCAAGCAAGTAGAACGCCAATTAAGAAAACATAATAAAAAGGCCAACCAGAGGTTATCTGGTTGGCCTTTACTTTTAGGTGTTTAGTTAATGTTTAGCTAAACCCTACTTTTAGTTAGCACAGCTTGCTGGGCCGATCTCTTTCCACACGCCCCATTGGCCTGTCGTTGTTGGATCTTCACCAGTTGTCCACCATTTCGCTTCCCAAACCTTACCGCCTTGAGTTACTTGGTCGCCGCCAGTGTAGACCGCATTTGAATCCCAAGCGTTAGTACAAGTA
>NZ_JBFRSN010001211.1:0-2631 GCF_041473595.1 Vibrio sp. 10N.222.46.A1 | reverse complement strand
ATTTAATCTTGCACCGATGCTACCACCCGAGAAAAATGGACAGGGTTATGAAAGGAAACTACTCGTGAAGATTCGAATAAAAAGATGTAACAACAACAATTTAAGTATGAAAGGAATGACACTGATCGAATTATTGATCGCTGTTGCCATTGTAGGAGTACTCAGTGCAATAGCTTATCCAAGCTACACAAGCCATGTTTTAAAATCGCATCGGATGACAGCGATAGGAGATATGGCAAAAATTCAACTTGAACTTGAGAGTGCTTACGCCGGAAATTATGCCACGGCTGCTGGAAACATAGTTTCTGGAGGGACGTGCTCGTTTTGCGATACCGATACAAGCAGGTATACACTAACAATTTCGGCTAGCAGTACCTCATACTCCATTCAAGCTGAACCACACGCACCACAGACAAATGATGACTGCTTAGACTCACCGACTGATATTCTGGAGTTACATCACTCAGGTGTTTCAGAGCCTCAAGCGTGTTGGAAGTAACAAGAGGAGACACTAAAGCCTCTAGGGGGTGATCTGAAAAATTTCGATTATTTTTGCTATGAGCTTCTTTTATACCAATCAAAAAACACAAATCTATAGACACAAAAAAACCTGCTACATGAGCAGGCTTTTCTACTTTTATCATTAAATTGAAGTATCAATAATTTAAAGATCAACAACTTAACGTGTCAATAACCTATTTATCTAATCAGTTGATTACTTAGTTAGGTCATCAAAGAAGTTTTTCACGCCGCTGAAGAAACCTTCAGATTTTGGCTTGTGCTTGCTTGCAGCTTCACCACAACATGTTTCTTCAAATTCACGCAGTAGTTCTTTTTGACGAGAGCTTAGCTTAACCGGTGTTTCAACCACTAGCTTAACGATTAGGTCACCCACACCGCCGCCACGAACGCCTTTCACACCTTTGCCACGCATACGGAACATACGGCCCGTTTGTGTCTCTTCAGGTACTTTAAGGTTTACACGGCCATCTAATGTAGGAACTTCAACTTCACCGCCTAGCGCTGCCATTGTGAAGCTAACTGGCACTTCACAGTAAAGGTTGTTGCCGTCACGCTCAAAGATGTTGTGCTCTTTTACGTGTACTTGTACGTACAAGTCGCCAGCTGGAGCGCCGTGCTCTCCTGCTTCGCCTTCGCCAGATAGACGAATGCGATCACCAGTATCAACACCTGCTGGGATCTTAACGTTAAGCGTTTTCGTCTTCTGTTTGCGACCTTGACCATGACATGAGTTACATGGGTCTTTGATGATCTTGCCTTTACCGTTACAAGTAGGACAAGTCTGTTGAACCGCAAAGAAACCTTGGCGCATTTGTACCTGGCCGTGGCCATGACAAGTACCACACGTTTGTGCAGAAGAACCCGCTTTCGCGCCGCTACCATCACAAATGTCACATTCAACAAGTGTTGGTACTTCAATCTCTTTAGATACACCACGAACGGCTTCTTCTAGAGAAAGCTCCATGTTGTAACGCAAATCAGAACCACGTTGAGCACGCGCTTGACCGCCGCCACGACGACCGCCGCCGAAGATATCGCCAAATACGTCACCGAAGATATCGCCGAAGTCACCTTGGCCACCGCCGCCGTAACCGCCGCCGTAACCGCCGCCACCCATGCCACCTTGTTCAAAAGCTGCGTGGCCGTATTGGTCGTAAGCTGCTTTCTTTTGAGCATCGGTTAGGATCTCGTACGCTACTTTTACTTCTTTAAATTTGTCTGCTGCGCTGTCATCACCCTGGTTACGGTCTGGGTGGAATTTCATCGCTAAGCGTTTGTACGCTTTTTTAATATCGCGCTCTGATGCATCGCGGCTTACGCCTAATACTTCGTAAAAATCACGTTTTGACATGTTCTAGGTCACCAAAATAATTGCTACTGCCGAATGTTCACTTCAGCAGTCTGTGTATCAATCTAGATAAAAGTTCTGCCGGCTGAAACGCCGAATAAAGCTATTATCTAGATCGACAAGTCTAAATACAAATTTACGGGCGTGAGAGTTACCTCTGACGCCCGCAATAATAAGTCTTTGAGACAATGAATTTCTAAGCAAGTAGCTTGAGTTCTAGGAGGAAGCGCGGAGCCTACGCTAGTAGGTGAGCACTTCCGACAACGAAATCAGGCTACTCTGCGACGAAATTATTTTTTGTCTTCTTTTACTTCTTCGAACTCAGCGTCTACCACATCGTCGTCTTGCTTAGGTTGTTCACCAGCGTCAGCACCAGCTTGTTCAGCTTGAGCTTTCTGTTGAGCAATTTCCATTAGCTTTTGAGCTGCTTGCATAAGTTCTTGAACTTTAGCGTCGATAGCTTCTTTGTCGTCACCAGACTTAACTGATTCTAGAGCTTCGATAGCTGCTTCGATTTTAGCTTTCTCGTCTGCAGGTAGAGCTTCACCAGCTTCTTCTACTTGCTTCTTAGTGCCGTGAATCATTTGGTCAGCTTGGTTACGTGCAGTTACTAGCTCTTCGAACTTCTTGTCAGCTTCTTTGTTAGCTTCTGCTTCTTGAACCATTGCTTCGATCTCTTCCTCAGACAAACCGCCTGATGCTTGGATAGTGATCTTCTGCTCTTTACCTGTCGCTTTATCTTTAGCAGATACGTTCAGGAT
>NZ_JBFRSN010001210.1:0-614 GCF_041473595.1 Vibrio sp. 10N.222.46.A1 | reverse complement strand
GGTGTACTGGCTGACAAATACGAAAAATCTTGGTTTATACGTAAAGTTAAGCTCCTTGAAGTGGCGATCATGTCATTGGGCGCGATCGGGTTTATCTACGAAAGCTACGGGATACTACTCCTACTTCTGTTCCTAATGGGAACGCAAAGTGCCTTCTTTGGCCCGGTGAAATACGCACTGCTTCCACAACAGTTAGAAACAAAAGAGCTGGTATCCGGCAACGCTTTAGTCGAAACCGGCACATTCTTAGCCATCCTTATTGGTACTCTAGGTGCCGGTATTATTGCATCTGAAGAAAGCGCGAAGCTCATTGCTGCGGTATGTATTGTTTCTTTCGCCGTGCTTGGCTATGTATCAAGCTGCTTTATTCCACAAGCGCCAAGTAACGCACCAGATCTGAAAGTGAAGTGGCAGCCAGTAAAGCTAACCCGCGCGACACTGGCGATTGCAAAAAAAGATCGCCCAACGTTTCAAGCACTGATGTCTATCAGCTGGTTCTGGTTCCTTGGCGCTGCTTACCTAACTCAGTTTCCAAACTTCACAAAGCTCCACTTGAACGGCACTGAAAGCTCGGTTGCCTTTTTGTTAGCTCTTTTCTCGGTCGGTATTGCTAT
>NZ_JBFRSN010001209.1:928-1553 GCF_041473595.1 Vibrio sp. 10N.222.46.A1 | reverse complement strand
ATTGTAGTCAGTAGTTTATAGCGAGTTACTAACTTCTGAAGTATAACTTTACCATCTGGGTCTACGGCATGAAGATTAAAGCGGTTTTTAGTTAGGGCGATACCTTTAAGTATCGTTCTAATAACAAATTTAAGTCGACTGTGTAGTGGTAGCGTTGTCAGCTACTTAATTGGGTGCTCACTGGCAAAGGGGATGTGAACAATGGAAGAATTGATAGCCCAATATACGGGTGCAAACGAAGATGAAAGGCTAACTCGGCAATATATTGCTCAGTTAGAGTTTGATACTACGATACATAAACTCACACCTTATTTACTTAAAGGAAAATCAGTATGTGAGTTAGGAGCAGCAACGGGGCGCTATTCCTTACATTTTGCAAAATTAGGTTGTGATGTTACAGCAGTAGAACTTGCGCCTGACCAAGTGAAGATTTTAAATACTAAAGTAAAATCTGAAGGTCTTGAGTTAAAAGTGTTTGAGGGTAATGCTTGTGATGTGTCATTTATCGAAAGTAGCTCTCAAGACGTTTGTGTAATTCTTGGGCCTTTGTACCACCTAAAAACTCTGCATGAAAGAGAGCTTGCGGTTAATGAAGCACTAAGGATTTTAAAGCCAAATGGTGTAC
>NZ_JBFRSN010001209.1:0-163 GCF_041473595.1 Vibrio sp. 10N.222.46.A1 | reverse complement strand
GCCAAATGGTGTACTAGCCATAGCCTATATTTCACGTTTCTTTGTCGCTGGTATGTTTGCCCAACAATTTCCAGAGCTAGTCACTCCGGAGGTGCTTTTAGAGTTAAATAAACATGGCACGGTATCAAACGCTAAAGCCGATAGTTTTTTCAAGGTCGGGTAT
>NZ_JBFRSN010001208.1:0-262 GCF_041473595.1 Vibrio sp. 10N.222.46.A1 | reverse complement strand
ACCAACGAACCACATGGACATGGAAGCAATCCAAGCCCTGAACGACGCATTGAAGGTTTACACGGGGACGCTTATCTTTGTAAGCCATGACCGTGAGTTCGTTTCTTCGCTAGCAACACACATCATTGATGTAAAAGACCAACAATTAGTGAGCTTCCAAGGTACTTATGAAGAGTACTTGGATCATCAGAAAAAGATGCTGATGGTTAGCTTATAACAGTCTTAGTTGGTCTATAACCGTATTGGTTGACCTATAGTTGCA
>NZ_JBFRSN010001207.1:0-1785 GCF_041473595.1 Vibrio sp. 10N.222.46.A1 | reverse complement strand
TGAAGTATTCATACTCAGCGAAGATAGGAGCAAGAGTTAGTAGGTCGTTGCGTAATTTCACGCGAGCTGCTTCAGATTCTTCAGCGTTGCCTTTAACGATCTTCTCTGCAACTGAATACCAGTTACGCTCAATTCGGTACATCATTAGACGACTGTTACCACGAGCAACCGGGTATACAGGCATCAATGGTGGATGAGGGAAACGCTCATCTAGGTATTCCATGATGATCTTAGAGTCATATAGAGCAAGCTCACGATCAACAAGAGTAGGTACTGATTTGTACGGGTTCAGTTCAACAAGCTCTGCTGGTAGATTTTTTTCATCAACCAACTCAACTTCAACACTTACGCCTTTTTCAGCAAGAACAATGCGCACCTGATGGCTATACATATCAGAAGCACTTGAGAAAAGAGTCATTACAGAACGTTTATTGGCAGCTACAGCCATGGAGCCCTCCAGTACACTTTAAATAAAAACAATGGAGGCCTAAAGCCTCCATTGAACATTAACATAATTTGGGAATTAGCACGGTATTATAGCACAATTAGTGCACATCACGCCAATACTCTTTCTTCAGCAAAATCACGATGATAGTGAAGATTACTAAGAAGGCCATTACCCACCAACCCATAGCATGACGCTCAAGTTGAACAGGGTCGCCCGAGTAAACCAAAAAGTTAACAAGGTCACGAACTGCTTCGTCATACTCACCAGCACTTAATTCGCCAGAACCATCCGTTTCAGTGCCAACAACAACCTTAACTTCCTCACCATCGACCATGTGAGTATCGTAGATTGGCGTTGGGATACCTTGTAGCTCTTCAAGAACATGCGGCATACCAACACTTGGGAAAACCAGGTTGTTCACACCAAATGGACGAGACGGATCTTCATAGAAAGTACGAAGGTACGTGTATAGCCAATCTGCGCCACGAACACGAGCAACCAATGTTAGATCTGGTGGTGGAGCACCAAACCAACTAGCAGCTTGCTCAGAAGGCATAGCGTTAACCATCAAGCTACCAATTTTCACTTCAGGATCGAAGATCAGGTTTTCCTTCATTAGGTCTAAAGGAATCTCCAAATCATTCGCAACACGTTCATAACGTTGGTACTGCGTTGAGTGACAAGCGAAACAGTAGTTCATGAACATCTTAGCGCCATTTTGCAATGAAGCTTTGTCTGTTAAATCATTGTTTGCTTTGTCTAATGGTACGCCTGCACCCGCTGCCATCGCTAGTGACGGCAACATAGCAAATAAAATTACAATCCACTTTTTCATTTGAATGTCACCCTTTCTGGTAATGGTTTCGTCGCTTCATTTTTACTGTAGAACCACAGCAGAACGAAGAACATGAAGTAACCTAAGCTAAAGATTTGAGCTAATAGCGTGTATGTAGGCGTTGCTGGAAGCGCACCAAGTACACCAAGCGCAATAAAGCTTATTGTGAATTGGATGATGTTAATCAAATGCAGTTTGCTACGGTAACGGTAAGAACGCACTTTACAACGGTCGAACCATGGCAGTAGGAATAGCACAACAATTGAAGCGCCCATTGCAACTACACCTAACAGCTTATCTGGAACAGCACGAAGTACAGCGTAGAACGGCGTGAAGTACCAAACTGGAGCAATATGCTCAGGTGTTTTCAGCGGATTTGCAGCTTCAAAGTTAGGCGGCTCAAGGAAGTACCCACCCATTTCTGGGTTAAAGAACAGCACGTAACAGAACAAGAATAGGAAACCAGCAACACCAACCATATCTTTTACCGTCCCGTATGCTG
>NZ_JBFRSN010001206.1:0-2090 GCF_041473595.1 Vibrio sp. 10N.222.46.A1 | reverse complement strand
GATTAAATTAAATAATATAAAAATAGAGTTTTAAGATGTTACTTCTGGTGTTACTTTGGAAAAAACTGACCTAAAAACTACCTCATGCCACCTAGTCTAGAGCAATAAAATACTACGCTCCCAGCTCTTAGTAAGTACAATTTGAGTTATAGATTAAGGTATATCTTTAACTTTTAAGCTTTATAAAAGGCAGTCAAAGGCTCTAAAGCAGGCAATTTATACGGTAACCCTAGGCGAGATACATGCTCAGACAAGAAACCTTTTGCAACTTCAAGAGTAGATAGCATTTCACTATGCTCTTTCCCCACACCTTCTAAAGCGCTACTTTTCACAATATCGTTTAACAAATGAATTAGCTCTTCATCTTTCAAAATATAGCAATGCATCTCCGCATCAACTGTAATTCCAACTATGCTGCTTTTCACCGACGCATCTGTACCTGTGATTTGGTCCTGAACCTTGAATATAATCAAATCATTCGCTAGGTTTTCAACGTAAGTAAAGCTTCCCGAAATTTGTTCACCTTGAGCAATTGCCTTAGACAACATCGGATGGCCGAACCCCATAATATCTGCTTGGCTATCTATTTGCTTAGCTTTACGGTCAAAGTAGATCTGGTCGTAAGATCGCTTGGTTCGGAACTCACCTAACCAACTAACGGGAGTAATAAATGACATCCCACCTAGCTCGTCAAACTTGTAGCGTCTCTGATTCATAGCCAACATTTGGGTAAAAAATGGCTTCATGTCAGCAAGATCCAAACGAGGAACATCCTCTAAGTCCTGATAATCAAACCGTTCGGCTCGTCCTGTTAAATCCTGCACCTTCTGTACAATAGATTCTCCACCAAACGTTTTAGTTTTATGGTCAAACCAAGAAGCCAATGAGTCTGGATTATCCCGTATAACAGCTTCTGCAAATAGCTCATTAAAGAGGGAACTATCAGCCATACCCAGGATAAGCTCCATAAGATTTTCTGGTTCATCCATTGCACCAACAACTGAGCGCATTATCAGGTCAATCTTTGAATTTAGTAAATCCCAAATGCGGGATTCTACTGTATCTGGATTCCGTAACGTAATGACTTCCACTGGCATTTGTTGCCCGTAACGGTTGAGACGTCCTACACGCTGATGAAGCCTCATAGGGTTCCAGGGTAAATCTACATGGATCATGGAGTAGCTGTTCTTTTGAAGATCAATCCCCTCCCCACCAGCCTCAGTAGAGATAATAAAACGCACTTTGCCTTCATTGAACATTTTTGCGGCTGTATAACGGTCTGTATTGTAATCGGCACTCTCTCCTTGTTGAGTAGCCACGTTATACAACTTGTTTTCGCCGTTGATGAAAGTTACACAACCGTCCCCATATTTTTTGTTTAACGCCCCCATCAATAGAGACTGTGTTGCTTTGTACTCAGTAAAGAACACAACGGTTCTATCTTTAAACTCTGTCTCCAGAATATCTAAAATAGTCGTAATTCGAGTTTCAAATTCAACATCCTGACAGGCTTGCAGCAGCTCCTTAATACGTGGAAGTTCATCAGTCATTAACTGAACACGAGTCGAGGTTTCGATAAATTCAATTTCTAAAAGAGCCAGCTCTTCAGCAAAACTAGGGGTTGCAGCTCCCAAATCATCCACTTCTAACTGTTCAGTTAACTCACTTTGTAACTGTTCGATATCTTCAAGTCGCTTCTGACCTTGTTTTTGTTTCTCAATCCTACCTTTTAATGCTCGCTCGATAGCAGCAACAGAGCTTGAAGCCAGCTTTTGCATCGCTGTTAGTACTAATTTTACCGCTCGCTGATCTCGAGAACTCAATGAGGAGGCATATGCCTGACCAGAAACGATGAACTTCGTGAGTAGATCGTAGAAGTTCTGCTCTTGTTCACTGTACGCATAAGTTCGTGAGGAAACCGTTAATGGCTTGAAAAGTCGCTCGCCATTCATATCCGTCACCGACTGTTTGTTGTTTCGGATTAAGACATCTTTCACAAATGGACGCATTTCATGTTCAGACATTTTCCTAGCGTTGATAATATCTGGTCTTAACAATTGAAGCAGCGAGAAAAAGCCATACTCTTTCCC
>NZ_JBFRSN010001205.1:0-1668 GCF_041473595.1 Vibrio sp. 10N.222.46.A1 | reverse complement strand
TTGAACATCTGCTTATCCAAAATCCCAAACTCCACATTTCGCTTCAAGCATTCATTCAATACCTTGGTCGATAACCCTTCGACCGAGCGCACCATTTCACCAGGGCGATTAATGCCATTTGCCAGTAATTGGTAAACCGTTAGCGACCATTTACAGCCGTAGATGGTTTCTACCATGCGAGCTGAGCGCTCTGGTGCTGATTTTCTTGAAAAAAAGTTTTCCTGATTTTTCATAAAGATGTACCAATAAGTACCTACCTAACCGATTTGTACTTACTATTCATAGTGTTAGTTCAAAGCCTAAGATTACCACGTTCACATGACTTAGGAGATAACAAAATGAACTTCACTAAAAAAGGTATTGCAGTCGTAATCGGTGGCACAAGTGGTATGGGCTTTGAAACAGCGAAGCAGTTAGTCGCTCAAAACATCCATGTACTGGTTGTCGGCAATAACCCAACTAAGTTAGATAAAGCGGTGTCAGAACTTCAATCACTAGGCCACGCTTCTGGTTGGCAAGCTAACCTTTATGATGATGCGAGTGTGTCTCGCCTTATTGCGCATTTAGAGTCGCTCGAAGAAGGTATTGGTTACCTTGTTAATGCTGCAGGTTACTTCAACCCTAAAGCGTTTATCGAGCACCAAGAATCTGATTACGAGCAATACATGCAGCTTAATAAAGCAACCTTCTTCATTACTCAAGCGATAAGCAAGTTGATGATCAAGAATGGCGGCGGCAGTGTGGTTAACGTTGGTTCTATGTGGGGTAAGCAAGCAATCAAAGCGACGCCATCTTCTGCCTATTCAATGGCTAAAGCAGGCCTGCACGCATTAACACAACACATGGCAATGGAACTGGCTGAGCATAACATTCGCGTGAATGCGGTTTCCCCGGCTGTGGTTAAAACACCGATTTACGAATCTTTCATCAAACCTGAAGAAGTGGATCAAGCGCTAGAAGGTTTCAACGCATTCCACCCAATTGGTCGAGTAGGTCTGCCGAAAGACATCGCCAATAGCATCTCTTTCTTACTGTCAGACAGTGCTGATTGGGTCACGGGTGCAATCTGGGATGTTGATGGCGGTGTGATCGCTGGCCGCAATTAATCAGGCTTCTTTTCAGGAGGCTGTCGCGTAGGAAAATAGCAGCGAGATGGCCTCCTTGATGAGTATTCGCGTAGAATAGAAACGAGAAAGACAACAATAATAATTAAAACGATAACAAGAGTAAGGTCGCCATTATGTTCAACATGGACTTTTCAAAGAGACTGGTTATAGAAACCGAGACATTAGATTGGATCGCGAGCCCTGCCAAAGGGGTATGGCGTAAGCCGCTAGAAAGAGAAGAGAAAGAGTCGGGCCACACAACCAGTGTTGTGAAGTACGATCCTGAATCTTCGTTTTCTGAGCACCCGCATCCGCAAGGCGAAGAAATCTTCGTGTTAGACGGTGTTTTCTCTGATGAAACTGGAGATTTCCCTGCCGGTACTTATATCCGTAATCCCCCGGGCAGTGCGCATTCTCCATCAAGCAAAAATGGCTGCACGATCTTGGTGAAGCTCAACCAGTTTGATGCGAGAGACTTAACTCAAGTTCGCATTAATACGCTAGAAACGGAATGGCTTCCGGGTATTGGTGGTTTACAAGTGATGCCACTGCATGAATTCGA
>NZ_JBFRSN010001204.1:0-631 GCF_041473595.1 Vibrio sp. 10N.222.46.A1 | reverse complement strand
TGCTGATGGTACAACGCATACAGAGCAGTATCAGAAAGACCCCGGAGACACCGGAAATAGCCAACTTCTTTATGATTTTAGTTATTCATCACCAGATAATCCGATCGTTGGAATGGAGTTGTCATCGACAGGGGGCAGTTGGGAGTTACGCTATGTCCAAGGTAACGAGGCGGTAACTGAAGGCCCGCAGTTTGATTATGTCGCGGTCGACTCTAATGGCGCAGAAAGCACGGTAGAGACGGTCACCATAGATATCGAAGAACCGCAGCAATATAACGTTATTAGTGCAGCGAGTAATGAACCTTTGTATGCCGAGTCAGGCAACGATCTGCTGATTGGAGATAGCGGAGACAACATCTTCACTTGGCTAGACTCTACGCTCGACAATGGGACCGATATCATTAAAGACTTTGAGCTTTATACGGAGGGCGCCGGTGATCTGATTGACCTAAATGATCTACTTGAAGACCCACAAGATGAAACTCAAATGGCTGAGCTGCTTGGCATGATTGAAGTGTCTGTTGATGGAGACGATATCGCACTATCGATTCCAATCAATGGCGGCAGTGGTACTCAAACCATAGTGGTTGAAGGTATTGCAACGGAAATGGGAGCTTCGGTTGATCTCGGC
>NZ_JBFRSN010001203.1:0-1829 GCF_041473595.1 Vibrio sp. 10N.222.46.A1 | reverse complement strand
ATGTAGAGCTTGCACGTTTCATTTCAATGACCTCCCGGTTTTTAGACACTAATAGAAAAATCTAGTTGTCAGATATAGGGGCGTCAACGTGATTTTAGAGTATTTTTTTTGAGCAACCAAGAATCAATACCTTGGCATCATAATTCATAAAAGTGTCATTTAGGTTGGCATCTTTATGGAGGTTTGAGGGCATAAGTTTGTATTTTGGTCCTGCTAATATGAGATCAACCATAAAAAAGCCCAGTGCAAACTGGGCTATTCGATTTTCTGTGGTTACTTTGAATAACAGGTTATTTCGAAGAACTTGGTTTGCTCTTAAATTGCTTAACACTCTTCTTTTTTGCGGTTCTTCGGTTAGCCATCTTGTCTTTAGGCGGACGTTTGCGAGCTGTCGCTTCAGATGCAGGTTTGTCTGTAACAGGGAAACCTTCCAACGCTTGTAGCATAAGAGGTTTATTGGTCAGAGTACGAATTGCATTCAGGTAGTCAGTTTCGCTGTGGCTAACCAGAGAGATCGCGCTGCCAGTACTTCCTGCTCTTGCTGTGCGACCAACTCGGTGGACGTAAGTCGCCGAATGCGATGGCAAATCAAAGTTAATTACGACAGGTAGTTGATCAATATGGATGCCTCTAGCCATAACGTCGGTGGCGATAAGCACACGAGTCTTGCCATTTTTGAAACTCTCTAATGCTTGCTCTCGCTCTTCTTGGCTCTTATTTCCGTGTAGCGCATTCACACTTATTTTGGCTTTACTCAATCGCTTGGTTAATGCATCTGCATTGTCTTTTGCGCCAATAAATACCAATACCTGCGACCATGCGTGCTGATTGAGTAGGGCGATCAGCGCTTGAGCTTTACTGCCTTTGTTCACTAAGTACAGAGTTTCTTCAATAGCCGCGACCACACTGTTTTCTTGATGCGTCGTGACCTTTACTGGATTAACAAGAAGCGCCTCAGTCTGACTGATCAGCTCTTTTGGCAGCGTAGCCGAAAACAGCAGTGTTTGATGCTTTTTAGGAAGAGCAGAAATAATGGTTTGAACATCTGGCCAAAATCCCATGTCGAGTAAACGGTCTGCCTCATCAAGAATTAAAGACTTGCATTGGGTTAGCTCGAGCTTGTTCTCTTGAATAACGGCATGTAGGCGGCCAGGAGTTGCGATCACGAGTTGTGGCTTTTCTAACAATTGCTGTTGCTGGATCTCGATATCAACTCCACCAGTCAGTGTCACCGTTTTGATATCAAGTGTGGTTGCGATGGGTTCTAGTGCTTTGGCTACTTGAGAGGCAAGTTCACGGGTTGGAACAATGATTATCGCTTGTAGTTCATTTACATCATGCTTGATGCTGTTCAGCAAAGGTAAGCCAAATGCCAACGTTTTTCCGCTACCCGTTTGAGCCAACGCCAGCACGTCTTTCTCCGCAATAATTGTAGGAATTACTGCTTGCTGTATCTCTGTCGGCTTATTGAATTGAGATGGGATCGCGGAGACGGTTTTTGGGTTAAGGGTTAGGCTATCAAATGACATAAATGAACCAAGTATCAAAAGGGAGGTGGAGTTTAACAGGACGTCAAAAGTTAGAGAATCAGTTTATCGGTAAACTTCAGCTTGGCCTTCAGTCTTAATATTTGGGGGAATAGAACCTGAGATAGACGACTTACATCCCATTTTCTATCGAATCCTAAGAACCATGGATATTTTGGCGTAAAAACCTAAAGCAATTGAACGCAAAGACGATATAATTATTAGTTATCCTTTTGGTTGGCATATGTGTTTTGAATCTAGGTTTGAAGTTTAAGGATGATTTAAGCCAACGGGGACGGGTAT
>NZ_JBFRSN010001202.1:0-564 GCF_041473595.1 Vibrio sp. 10N.222.46.A1 | reverse complement strand
CAATCACGGTCACTCAATTCAGAAACTTTATTCCCAGGAAACGCGAACGCTACCCCGCCTCTAAAAACGGTATCTTTATGGTATCGAAAGGAAGCATATCTTTTATGCTGCCCAATGGCACCCAAGCCTCGTTAAAAGCGGGAGATTTCACGCTTTACAATTCTGGTCAGATTAAAGACATCACGGTCGACACTGAAAATGGTGAGTTTAGTGCGATTTGCTTAGATTTTGATTTGGCAATTTTCCAAAAGTTCATAAATCAGTTCAGTGATTTAGAATCCACTCAAACTCCAGATAAGTACATTAAGTTCAATCAAACGGATACCGAAATCTGCCAATTGAAAGAGCTCATCATGTCCCTGGCCAATTCATCGACTCAGAATGATTACGCACTCACCCAGCTAGGCTTAGGTTTGCTGTCTTTAATGGTTGAGCAGTATCCGGAACTATTAACGATTATTAGCCGAATTTCTAGATTGACGGTGACACAAAAGGTCATTCATTACATTGAACAGAATATAGAAAATAATATCTCACTCGATACCCTAGCCAGCTATATGGGGA
>NZ_JBFRSN010001201.1:0-771 GCF_041473595.1 Vibrio sp. 10N.222.46.A1 | reverse complement strand
AGTCGACACCTAACTCAAGAGCAAGAGGCGCACCAAATAGGAAACCACGAGCTTCAGTACCAACGATCTTAGTAAAGCCCATGCCCTTGTATGTGTCCACTAACAGGTCTATTGTCGCTTTGTACGCGGCAGGATCTTCCATCAAGCTTGTTACGTCACGGAACAAAATACCCGCTTTAGGGTAATCAGGAATGCTTTTGATGCTTGCTTTGATCAGAGAGATTTTTTCTGTGTTCATAATCTTATGCACTTCATTAGGCCGCTTTCCAAACTCTCGTTAACGAATCAAACATCAACGCTCGGAATTAAGGAAAGGTACGATTGGACTTCATTGCAACGAGAGTCATAACTCAAATTGCTGAAATAATAAACGCCCGCTATACAAGCAGGCACACTGGCTTAATGGTAGTGATTTTCTTTGCTGTCAGCAACCAACTCATGGGTTGGAAGTCGCATAAACCATGTGAGAAGAATAACAAGTACACAAATTAGGAAAGCCTTGACCCAAATGATCGGGGCAAAGTAGATCGATAACGCAAAACTTAACAAGATAAAGAACACGCCACGCGTTTTTACTTGCTTGGTAACAGCACCGTGTTGATACCAATTGTTCAACAAGGGACCCAGCGTTTTATGCTCATGCATCCATTTGTGAACTTTGGGGTTGCTTCGCATGAAACATGCACTGGCAAGAAGGAGGAAAGGCGTGGTTGGCAGTACGGGTAAAGCTATCCCTAAAACTGCGAGAAAGATGCAAAGGCCACCAGCAAT
>NZ_JBFRSN010001200.1:0-239 GCF_041473595.1 Vibrio sp. 10N.222.46.A1 | reverse complement strand
TGAGTCGCCATATCACTGATCATCTGAATCGCTTCACGGATTTGAGCTAGGCTCTCTCCGGCCATATCCACATCGTGTACGCTTGTTTTCGCCATATCATGGCTTTGCGTCATCACTTTCACCGCACCATTGGTCGCTTGTTGTAAGCGTTTGATCTTGTCTTCGATCTCTTCTGTTGAAGCATGAGTACGTTGAGAAAGCACACGAACCTCATCAGCAACCACTGCAAAGCCTCGACC
>NZ_JBFRSN010001199.1:0-637 GCF_041473595.1 Vibrio sp. 10N.222.46.A1 | reverse complement strand
CTCTAAGCCCTGCGTCACTTTTTTAAACTCTGACTTTACGTCATTCCAAGGAGCCTAAGCGACATCAGGAATTTCTTTACTTAATCAAACATTTTAATTTTCTGACTTACCCGCAGCACTTTTTATATTTCTTCCCACTACCACAAATGCACGGGTCATTACGGCCGATCTTGAAGCTTTCAACCGTTTGGTTTAAGCGTGGGTCAATTTCAGGTTCTTCTTGCTCATTTCCTTGCTCGGGGAAAGTGCCATCAATGTAGTACCACAAGTCGTCTTTACGTATAAAGCGCGAGCGCTCTTGCATGCAGTATTGTGCGCCTTCTTCATTGAAGTAAGCTTTAAACTCAACAAAGCCTTCGTCTTGGTGTGAGCCTGCCTCAGTATCGATGACTTCTAGGCCTGCCCAATCACTGTCGATAGATTCGGCAATACCTTCTCTTTGCGCTTCTGCGTTGCAGCTAGGGTGGTAAGTCGCAACAACATAGTCAACCAAACCCAACACGTGCGCTGAATAACGTGAGCGCATCAACTGTTCAGGCGTTTCAACAGCACTGTGGTGAAGGTGCGCTGATTCACAGCACTGTTGGTAAGTATTTTTGCTACCGCATGGGCATAAAGACATGGTCAAATCCTGTAA
>NZ_JBFRSN010001198.1:0-663 GCF_041473595.1 Vibrio sp. 10N.222.46.A1 | reverse complement strand
AGATAACTTTCTTATATTTGACTCTCTAAATGAACTTACTGGTAGTATGGAATACTTTATTTCTAGCGAGTTTGACGAATCAGTTTTGATTAAGCTTGAAGATTACACTGTTGATGGTTTTTATCACAAACTCCTATCTGGTAATGGCGAATAGACTCATTATGAAAAAAATCATACGCAAGATTAAGAAGCTAATATTCATTCGTGATCAAAAAAAACAGAAGAACTTCCTTTCTCGAAAATCAAACTTTACAGACACTCAATTTGAAGGCTGTAACTCTGTAGCAAGCGATTGTGATGTGAATGCTTCATATATTGGCTTCGGTACTTATATTGATACTCATTGTAATATGAACAATGTCAAAATAGGTCGTTTTTGCTCGATTGCTAATAATGTGAAAATTGTCCTAAATAACCACCCGATCAATGATTATGTGTCGACTCACCCTTGCTTTCATCGAGCAGATCATCGATTGATGCAGAAACAAGGATTGGATTTTAACAAAGGTACTATTTACTCGCATACTAAGTATGTTGAGGAGCATTATCAAGTTGTTGTTGGATCCGATGTTTGGATTGGTGAAGACGTGAAAATATTCCCAGGAGTGGCTATCGGGCATGGTGCAGTGATTGCAACAGGTTCTATTGTGACCAAAGATGTAG
>NZ_JBFRSN010001197.1:0-505 GCF_041473595.1 Vibrio sp. 10N.222.46.A1 | reverse complement strand
ACTTGATTGTACCCTGACCTTTCAGATCAGAATTAGCTTCATCAATACTTGACGTTCCGCCGACCTGAGATTTTGTATCTACAATGTGTAGTCCAAAACGTTCAGTCCATTCAAATTTATCGTCTTGCACGGTTTGAACCGTTACACGAAGCTCAGTTCTTCCTGCCGGAATTTCTACATAACCGTTAACGACGTTAGCAACTTGGAATACACCGTTAGCATCTTTGTATTCGTAAGTTAGGCTATTGGTATCAATATCATCAAATTCGGTATCGTAACCATTCGTTGTCGCTTCAAATTTAACATACTGTTTTTCAGAAGAGGCTTCATTTAATGTCACTTTAAAGGATGCTTTATCTCCTTCATCGACAGGCGCAGCATCATGGACTTTGATAGTTACGTCATGATCAATGATGGTGGCCGTGTTACTTTGAGTGCCCACGGTTAACGTGAACGTCTCGTTCGCTTCGTCAATCGTGTCTCGAGTCGTCGCCACGGTCGCCGT
>NZ_JBFRSN010001196.1:0-205 GCF_041473595.1 Vibrio sp. 10N.222.46.A1 | reverse complement strand
CTCCCTCCACCATATTCTTCTTACCTCTTTCGAGAGTTAAGAGAACAACCTGATTGATGGGCTTATGGGAAAACATCAATTTAGGCTTACTTTGTGAAAAGTAAGACACACCCTGGAGGGGTTCCCGAGTGGCCAAAGGGAGCAGACTGTAAATCTGCCGGCACTGCCTTCGATGGTTCGAATCCGTCTCCCTCCACCATATTCT
>NZ_JBFRSN010001195.1:0-780 GCF_041473595.1 Vibrio sp. 10N.222.46.A1 | reverse complement strand
GAAAGCCATTCATCGCTTTGTAAAAGGTCAACGCATAAACCAACTCAGGCTTATGGTTTGGATCTTTGTAGTTACGATTAGACGCATTCAAAGGGATGCCAAGTGCATTCTCTCGCTCAAAACCTAATTCTGATTTGCGCTTGTTGGGGTGAACCTGAATCGACAACGGTGTTTCAGCTGCTAACACCTTAAATAAGAAAGGTAGCTCACCGAAACGTGCCGCCGTGTACCCACCTAAGACATCGATCCTATTTTCATCAATCATGTGAGAAAGCGGCTCACCGGTATCGCCTACTTTGGAGCAACCATTAGGATGAGCACCCATCCAAATTTCTGCTTGAGGTTCTTGGTTTGGGTTCACAATACCAAACAGTTGGTTAATGGAGTCTTTGCTTCCCCATGCGTAGTTTTGAATAACGTTGTCGAGTTTAAATAGAGACATAATTACTTCTCATTAAAAATCTGGCTGCCAAGCTTGAGCGTGGCGGCGATATTACGGGCAGTACGAGTCAGGTTTTGATTCGCTTCTAATAAAACTTGGTCTAAAGACTGAGGTGAACGTACGGTTCCAAATAAGCTAGACATTGAACCGTAAAGCTTTTCAACGTCTTGCCCCAAAGAGCCCGCTATTCCAATGGTTGGAATACTCAGCTTTTGAGCTCTCTGAGCGATACCGAAAGGTGTTTTACCTTGCAGGGTTTGGTTGTCCATCTGCCCCTCTCCGGTCACGACCAGTGAAGCACCTTCAAGAACCTTATCTGCATCCAAAGCATCTAATAC
>NZ_JBFRSN010001194.1:0-684 GCF_041473595.1 Vibrio sp. 10N.222.46.A1 | reverse complement strand
GTATAGAACAAAATAGAAGTTCTTGATTGATAACGTGCCTCGAATAGGAGGCAATGTGTGTTTGCACGGTTTTTAACTAGAAATTATATCAAAACTGAATTATATACATAATTTTCAGTTGGTTAGAGAGGGTGCTTAATATATGCTAAATACACCAATTCGTGCTGGCACGATATTAAAATGTTATGTGACAGTCTCTATCGGAGGTACGGTGGAAAAAATAAAGGTTTTTTGGCGCAAGTTCAGAGCTTTGTGGAGCACTGAAAACTTAATACGATTAATAAATATCATCAGTGCTGCCTCTTTCGTTGCTTATGTCTTTGGTATGTTCATTTTCCCGGTTTGGAAAAGTGCCGGTGACTGGAATTATATCCACAGAGTCTGGTATTCATGGCAAGCACTAAATGTTGGTATGCTTGCTTTTGCTTCTAGTCTTATTGCTTTCAATATTTCTCGTTATAACGCCAATAAGCAAACCGAAAGAGAGTTTATAGCTTCAAAATCTTTTTTACCTCAAGCTCTTAGCCTTCTTTGTAATTATTTAGAAACTAGCAGTAAAGTTGTTATTGAAGCCGCTGATAGAAGCAGAGATAGAAAGAAACGGGCAAAGGTTTTTGCGTCAGTTGCCCCTGTCCTACCTGACTATCATGTAGTAGTGTTCAAAGATTAATACAATCTTTGAAC
>NZ_JBFRSN010001193.1:0-2392 GCF_041473595.1 Vibrio sp. 10N.222.46.A1 | reverse complement strand
TCTATGCTTACATGGGCGGCCGTATCAGGAAGTTGGTATAACGGAGCGGGTATCATGCTTGCTTTCGGTTTAGGAACCCTCCCTGCGATGCTCACGGTTGGAATGGGGGCAAATTTCCTCAAAAAACTGCAACAAGCTGACTTATTTCGTCAGTTTGGTGCAATTTTAATCCTCATTTACGGCTTCTATACCGGTTATATGGCGCTACAGCTTATTATTTATACCGTATAGTGGCGTCTTTAATCCGGTTTTTTTACTACCCTTTAGGATTAAGGAATGCTAAAATATTGACGTATATCAAATAGTGAAAGATTGTTATGATTTCTGAAAAGCCTGTGACGAAACGTGTTCAGTCTGGTGGCTGTGCGATCCATTGCCAGGATTGTAGTATTAGCCAGCTCTGTATTCCGTTTACTTTGAATGAATCTGAACTCGATCAACTTGATCAGATCATTGAGAGAAAAAAGCCTATTCAAAAAGGCCAAGAGTTATTTAAAGCCGGTGACGAGCTTAAATCTCTATACGCTATTCGCTCTGGAACGATCAAGAGCTACACGATTACCGAGCAAGGTGATGAGCAGATTACTGCATTCCACCTAGCGGGCGATCTTGTTGGCTTCGATGCGATTACTGGTGACATGCACCCTAGTTTCGCACAAGCGTTAGAAACTTCTATGGTCTGTGAAATTCCATACGAAATTCTAGACGACCTATCAGGCAAAATGCCTAAATTGCGTCAGCAAATTATGCGTCTGATGAGTAATGAGATTAAAGGTGACCAAGAAATGATTCTGCTTCTTTCTAAGAAGAACGCGGAAGAGCGTCTTGCTGCATTCCTTTACAACCTTTCTACTCGTTTCTCTCAACGTGGCTTCAGCCCACGTGAGTTCCGCCTAACGATGACTCGTGGCGATATTGGTAACTACCTTGGTTTGACTGTTGAAACAATTAGTCGTCTTTTAGGTCGCTTCCAAAAAGCAGACATCTTGAGCGTTAAAGGCAAATATATCACTATCGAAGATCACGATGCGTTGATGGAACTTGCTGGCGTTTCAAAAGAATAGTCTAGATATCAATGATGTAGTTCAATAATGAGCTACATCATGTTTCTCTCTTAAAACCTCTTATATTTCTCTTATTCTCTCCATAACTACGCTACATTATTTATATGTTCGGTCTGAAAAGTAGGCTTAGTTATGAGTATCTATAACAAAATTTTAGTTGTCGCAGACATTAATCACGATGAGCAACCTGCTCTAGTTCGTGCTATCCAACTTGCCAAGAAAAGCACATCAACAAGCCACATCACTTTCTTTTTATCGATCTACGATTTCTCGTATGACATGACATCTATGCTCTCTGTCGATGAAAGAGACGCAATGCGTAAAGGCGTAATTCATCAACGTGAAATTTGGATGAATAAAGTGGCGGCTCCTTACCTTGATGATTCTATTGAATTTAACGTGCAAGTGGTTTGGCATAACCGCCCGTATGAAGCGATCATTGCAGAGGTTTACAGTGGCGAGCATGACATCCTAATCAAAGGTACGCGTAAGCACGATACCTTAGAATCTGTCATCTTTACTCCTACCGACTGGCACTTATTGAGAAAATGCCCTAGCCCAGTGCTATTGGTTAAAAATGATTTCTGGCCAGAACACGCGAAGATTTACGCTTCAGTCCATGTTGGCTCTGAAACCGAAGCTCACTTAGAGCTCAATGATACGATGGTCGACAGGTTACTTGAAATCACAGGTCGTTTAGATGCTGAGCCGCTATTGGTAAACGCCTACCCGGTGACACCTGCTAATATCACAATCGAGCTGCCAGAGTTTGACCCAACCTCTTATACTGACGCGGTTCGTGGCCATCACTTAACAGCGATGAAAGCGTTGCGCCAGAAGCACGGTATGAGTGAAGAGCAAACTGTTGTTGAGCAAGGCTTGCCAGAAGATGTTATTCCTTGTGTCGCGTCTGAAAACAACGCTGCTATGGTGATTCTTGGTACCACCGGCCGTACTGGATTGTCTGCCGTCTTTATTGGTAATACTGCGGAACATGTCATCGACAAGATTAACTGTGACGTACTTGCTCTTAAACCGTCGGGTTACGTCAGTCCACTTGATCCCAATTTGTCTATAGGTTAATGCCTTATAGCTGATTTAAAATCATAAAAAAACGCCTCAAGCATTGCTTGAGGCGTTTTTGTTTGTCTGTCTGTTGTAGGCGCATCTATTGCTCTACAACGATTATTCTTATTATACGTTAGTCACGTCGATGAACATTGACTCATCGATATTTGATGAGGAAATTTCAGCTTCTTCGAATTCGTAGGCCTTGCGATCTTCACTACGGTCTAGTGGAAGGTTTACGAAATCAAACAGTTCTCGGT
>NZ_JBFRSN010001192.1:0-355 GCF_041473595.1 Vibrio sp. 10N.222.46.A1 | reverse complement strand
CGTTGATTTACCCGAACCCGTAGGACCGGTAACCAAGATAATACCGTGTGGGCGCTGAATAAGTTTACGGAAGTTCTCGTGGTTCTCTGCCGTCATACCCAAACTGTGTAGATCTAGACGAGTGGCGTTTTTATCCAACAGACGCATTACCACACGTTCACCGTGTGAAGAAGGCATGGTAGATACACGCACATCAACCGCTCGGCCACCGATACGCAGAGAAATACGACCATCTTGTGGCACGCGTTTTTCCGCAATATCCAATTTAGCCATAACCTTTACACGCGAAACCAACAGCGGAGCCAGTTTACGGCTCGGCGCCAACACATCACGTAACACGCCATCAATACGGAAA
>NZ_JBFRSN010001191.1:0-681 GCF_041473595.1 Vibrio sp. 10N.222.46.A1 | reverse complement strand
TAAAATATCTTTAAATGTAGATTTAAATGAAACCTTTAAAAAAGGGAAGGAATTTTATGGGAAATATATTTTTACGGGAGGATATATTCTTACATTGATAGTTGATTGATTACTATTTTAGTGAAATGAGTTTTTACGATAGCGCTAGTTATGTCACCAAAAGTCTAGTTTTTCGAGGATAATGCACAATACGTTCTAGTGTTATCCAGTAGGTTTTTAGCGTTAGTCCGGCGATCTTCTGTTAAATGGCTCTGCGAATAATATTACTGGTTTGATAAAAAAACTTATTATAAAAACTTTAGTAGAGCTTATTTAGCGAAAAGACGGGTACACTTATGCATGATTAAAATGAGGCTACAAAGCGAGAATAAGCTAATGTTTCTACCGGGCTTCTGCTGTTTCTGGCTTCGGTGGCTTAGCTATGGGTCCTTTCAATATTGATTAAATTGGGAACAGCTTAATCAAAGTAAATTAATGCTGGTTTTCATTTATCCCTGATTTCAGATAATAACTGCGACACTCATGGAAAGGCGTAGAAGAGGAAGCCAACTGCGAAAGTGGTACGCTCTTCTCGCCAAAGAAACAAGCAGTACTACCATGAATTTTCTGCTTTGCCGTCTTTGACTGAGAGTTATCTTCGACCAGAGTTTACAATACCTAAATGGCTCTTCTCCGCTTAGA
>NZ_JBFRSN010001190.1:0-758 GCF_041473595.1 Vibrio sp. 10N.222.46.A1 | reverse complement strand
ATCCAGTTCATCCGCAACAAACGTATGCGAATCAAATGTTGCCGTAATAATTTTCTGAGCAAGACCGCGCGCTTCTTGGATGATTCGCTCTGCATTTTTTTGTCTTACTTCTCGAGAGACCAATTTACTTGGAGAATTTTTACTGCTCTTTTGTTGTTCCTCACTCGTTTCGTCATCAGGAACGGGGTGAAATTTACAACCTTTAGCAGAGAGCTTCTTGTCAACCCAGACATACTTAATGCCTTTATTAACTAATGTATCAATTCCTTTTTTTGAAGACACGCGTCCAGCGTTAGATAAATAAACACGCTCACTTTTCTGAATTGATGTAACAAACATTCCCACAACCAATGTGTTTATGGAAATTTTTACTGAGTCTTTAAGGTCGAACTGCATTAAATTCAATTAAGTGTTGTCAAAAACAGTGTGATTCTAATCCAATTTCGCGACGAATCTAGTCAAATTGTTGATTTATTTACTCAAAACACCTGAAATTAAAAACAAAAGGCCGAAATGTCACAGAGTTATGCTTCGATCTTAGCGATATTGTTTACAACGGTTAAGTGGCAGTGGTGTAGTAATAAGCGTTCTTTTCTAATCGAAGTGTCTATCTAAAGGGCTCTGTAGAAAAGTACTTTGTATTGTGGATGTGACTTAAGAGGTGAGGTAGGGAGGTTGCCACCTATTAATAAAAAGATAAAACGTTAGATATTAAAAAAGCCACTGAAATCAGTGGCTTTTTAGAGTCAACCCATATC
>NZ_JBFRSN010001189.1:0-2590 GCF_041473595.1 Vibrio sp. 10N.222.46.A1 | reverse complement strand
CGCCCAGCGCAGCTACCAACGCATTACGCATAAAGTCTTCACTGCCCATGCCGATGTTGGTGTACTTCTGAATATCATCTAGGAAAGCACGGTGCACAGCACCTACTTTTTCTTGAGACCAATCCGTTGAACGTGCCATTGCACTACCAACACGTTGAACCTGTTTAGGTTCCAGGTGGCGAATGATACCCGCAGCATCTTCTTCACTTAAACTTAGCAACAAGATAGCAGCGCGTTCTTCGCCTGAGATAGACTCGATATCAACACTTGCGACATCAAGCCCTTCACCACCTTCTGCTTGTTGTGGAACAATTTCGTTAGCCATCTGCCACCCAATTCTTAACTACTTGAGCTGCTAGCTCTGGTTCATTTGCTACAAGTGCACGTACTGCTTTCAGTACGTCCTCATCTTTGTGAAGGTTTGGTAGGTCGATACTTGAACCAAATTCAAATAACTCACCACCTTCAATATCACCACCAATTAAACTGGTTTCGCCGTCAACACCAATTGGCATGCCATCGGGGCCGTACATTTGATCGTCATCGTCTGCTGCTGGGTTAAGCAGTTTTTTCATTGCAGGGCGAACCAGCACCAATACGACAACAATAATAACCAACGCACTCGCAAACCAACGAACCCAATCATTAAAGTGTTGGTGCTCCCAAATTGGTACGTCAGCAACAATATCCGTTACTTGAGGTGCAAATTGCATGCTTAAAACATTGAGTAAATCACCGCGGTTTTCATCAAAACCCACAGTCCCAATCAATACCTGACGTATCGCGTTAATTTCGCTTGCTGGAATTGGGGTGTGAACCACTTCTCCCGTATCAGGGTTCAATGATTGGCGATCTTTGATTGCAACAGATACGGTCTGACGATTAACCGTGCCGCTCTGTTTTCGCTCATGACTAATGGTAGTATCCAGCTCAAAGTTGCGGGTCGCTTCTTTGTGAACCGAACCTTGCCCCATCATCGTACCATCTTTCATCTGAGCCACGTCCTGGGGAATCGATGCATCAGCAGGAGGCTGGTTACTCAAAGCCCCTGGAATACCAGCCACAACGTTGCCGTTATTGTAGTCTTCTAATGTATATTCACTTCGGGTTGCTGGAGTATTCGGATCAAAACGCTTTCTTGTTTGTTCCACAGCACTAAAGTCGAGTTGAATATCAACCTGAGCCGTGTAGTTACCAAACCCAAGAATCGGAATCAAAATAGAGTCAATTTTTTCACGTAGCGCTTGCTCTTGATTACGCTCTAACTCGTGCTCTTTTCGGCGTGCCGCTGACATCGGGTCCTGAGAGCCAGAGCTCAAAAGTCGGCCATGCTGATCGGTCACTGTAATTCGCGAAGTTTTCATCCCCGGAACGGCACTAGCCACCATGTCCACAACAGAATCAACTTCTTGCTGCTTGAGGTTCGTCCCCGTTTTAAGTGTCAGGAATACTGAGGCAGAGGCTTCTTGATTGTGACGAACAAAGACACTTTGCTTAGGTAAGGCAAGTAAAACTTGAGCTTTACGTACCTGCTTCATCTGTTCAATAGCTTTAGCAAGCTGTCTTTCACGGCTTAGTTTAAGACGCTCTTTCTCTAAACGTTGTGATACACCGAAACCCATGTCTTGCATGAGGATATCATCACCGGTGTTTCGCTCTTGGTTCAAACCCGCTCGAACCATATTTAGCTTTAATGAGTTATATTCACTCGCAGGTACCGAGATGGTATTCCCTTCAAGAGAGTACTCAATCTTCTGCGTATCCAAATAATCAAGAACCGGGATCAACTCTTCTGTTTCGTAAGCCCCTAATGGACGCATTTCTGGCTCTTTCACCCAGAAAAACAGCATTACAATAAGCGCTACACAGATCGAGATAGAAAGAACTAAGACGACTTGACGAAGCAAATCGAGATCACCGACGGCCATATCAAACTTAGATGAACTGCGCTCACCTAAATCGGTATTTTGCCCTTCGCCATCTAGATCAGAACTTGCAATAAGTGCGTGGTCGTTGCTATCGCTTACGGTTAAATCTGTTGTTTGACTGTTATCTGCCACTATTTACTACCCAACTTATACCGGCATGTTCATCAGCTCTTTGTACGATTCGACCAATTTATTTCTAATTTGGATCGTCGCTTCAAAAGCCACACTAGATTTATTACGAGCAATCATCACGTCAGATAAAGACACGCTTTGATCGCCACTGTCAAAACGAGTTTGAAGATTACCAGAGGTCTTTTGTAATGAGTTCACATTATTGATGGCATTAGTCAGCATGTTGCCAAAATCTGCACCAACCGCTTGGCCCGTTGCAGCAGGGCGCGTGCTGGCAGCTTCAACCATCATTGCCTGCATTTCGCCTTGTAAACCATCTATTCTCATTTACTACCTCAGGAGTCAAAATTATGACTATCTATTTAGCTGTATTATTGACAGAGCAATTAACGTGCCATGCATCAATTTGACTAGCTATCGTAATACACTAGTCAGAAAGCTGACACTACTAATTTATGTTCAATTTGGAATATCTATTCCAGCATCACGCATTTTCGCTAATTTATAACGCAATGTACGAGGGCTAATGC
>NZ_JBFRSN010001188.1:0-657 GCF_041473595.1 Vibrio sp. 10N.222.46.A1 | reverse complement strand
CCTAAACACATTGCTATCATTATGGATGGTAATGGTCGCTGGGCAAAAGCTCAGGGTAAGCCTCGTGTCTTTGGTCATAAAAATGGCGTTCAAGCTGTTCGAAAAACCATATCTTCAGCAGCCAGACTTGGCATTAAAGCCGTAACTCTTTTTGCTTTTAGTAGTGAAAATTGGCGTCGTCCTGAAGAAGAAGTGGGTCTCTTGATGGAACTGTTTATTTCAGTGCTATCGAGTGAAGTAAAAAAGCTTCATAAAAATAATCTACAACTTCGTGTTATTGGTGATAAAAGTCGTTTTAATGAGCGACTACAAAAGAAAATAGAAGAAGCGGAAGCTTTGACTAGCACCAATACGGGTATGGTTATTAATATTGCGGCTAACTACGGCGGTAAGTGGGATATCCAGCAAGCGATGACTTCGATTGCTCAACAGGTTAAGTCTGGCGATATTAATGTAGAAGACATTGATGAAGCTATGATTACACAACACCTGACGATGGCAGATATTCCAGAAGTCGATCTACTTATCCGCACCAGTGGCGAGTGCCGCATTAGTAACTTTATGCTTTGGCAATTAGCTTACGCCGAAATGTATTTCACTGAACAATTCTGGCCAGACTTTAATGAAGACAGCTTAGTAGAAGCTGTGACTTGGTTT
>NZ_JBFRSN010001187.1:0-833 GCF_041473595.1 Vibrio sp. 10N.222.46.A1 | reverse complement strand
AAAGTTTGCGACAGAACCAAATCACATCGATAGCATTGCGTTTATACTGGATGCTGTCGATGCTTCACACCACCCTAAAGATCTGAAAGCAATTTATAGAGATAAATTTTCTGAAAAGAAAGGTTCTGGTAAAGGGGTTTACAGTATAAAAGTTAATGGAAATTGGCGAATAACTTTTCAAATACAAGATGAAGGCGCTGAATTTCTTGATTATATCGATTATCACGGGAAAAAAATAAAAGCCCGATAGCTGCCTAATAAAAGATTAGGTTACGGGTCACGATATATGTGACCTTAGTCTATCTCGTTACATACAAGGTAGGCTTTAGGAGAGTAGAAATGAGAATGACGAGAAAACCATCACATCCAGGTAAGTTTTTTAAACACACTATTTTGGATGAAAGAGGAATATCAATTACCGAAGCAGCAGTGAACTTAGGTGTAACAAGAAAAGCACTAAGTGAATTTGTTAACGGTAAAGCCAAATGCTCACATGCAATGGCTAGACGCCTAGCAGAAACGACCGGAACTGGCGTTGGTATTTGGATTATGATGCAAGCTAAATTAGATACTTGGGAAGCTGAAAGCATGGAAATAGAAACACCAATTATCCCATTTAAAACACAAGCTTAATTGTTAATGAGAAAAATATAAAGAACACCAAATAGTAAAAGTAGAATCCCAATAAAAACGGCTCTCAATAAGGAGTCGTTTTTGTGTTTAATGCACAATATGTTATAGCCAACTTTTGAGTGGTTTTTGCACACTTCCTTTCTCTAATAGCTACGAGATCGCAAAAATCACTCACTTTCTTCGGTTCTGTCGCAAATATA
>NZ_JBFRSN010001186.1:0-1607 GCF_041473595.1 Vibrio sp. 10N.222.46.A1 | reverse complement strand
CGCTGAGCGTGCACTGGTTGAAGTGGCACACCGCATTGCCGATGGCGAAGACATGTCTACGCTGACCAATATCCGCGGTACTGCTATCAACTTGCCTGCAGCGCCTGAAGGTTACAAAATTATTGATTCTTCTCGTATCGAAAAACCGAACAAAGCCTACGTTCCGGTTAACCCGTACGAAGTAGAAACGCAATGTGATACCAAGAAAGATGAAAAAGAAGAAGTAAAGGCGCAGCCAATTACTATTCGTCCTTCTCGTCACGATGCAAAAACAACCGCGGTTCGTATCCCTGGTTTCGAAAAGCTCAATAACGACCGTATTCTTTACGCTCACGCTAGCCGTATTCTGCACCTAGAGACTAACCCGTATTCAGGTCGTGCTCTTATTCAACGTCACGGTGACCGCGAACTATGGGTAAACCAAGCGCCAATTCCTCTTGCAACTGAAGAGATGGATTACGTGTTTGGCCTTGCGTACAAGCGTGTTCCGCACCCTATGTATGGCAAAGCAAAGATCCCTGCATACGACATGATTAAAACTTCGGTTAACATCATGCGTGGTTGTTTTGGTGGTTGTTCTTTCTGTTCAATCACAGAGCACGAAGGTCGTATCATTCAGAACCGTTCGAAAGAATCGATCTTGGATGAAATCGAAGACATTAAAGATAAAGTACCTGGCTTTACCGGTACGATTTCTGATTTGGGCGGCCCAACGGCGAACATGTACCGTTTAGGTTGTTCAGATCCAAAAGCTGAAATTAACTGTCGTCGTCCATCATGTGTGTTCCCGAAAATCTGTGAAAAGCTAAACACAGACCATCAACACACCATTGACCTGTACCGCTCTGCGAGAAAAGTACCGGGCGTTAAGAAGATCATGATCGCTTCTGGAGTACGTTACGACCTAGCGATTGAATCTCCAGAATACGTACGTGAGCTTGTGACTCACCACGTTGGTGGCTACTTGAAGATTGCTCCAGAGCATACTGAAAAAGGCCCTCTGGATCTGATGATGAAGCCAGGCATGGGCACGTACGATCGTTTCAAAGAGATGTTCGAGAAATACAGCGCTGAAGCCGGTAAGAAACAGTACCTAATTCCTTACTTCATCTCTGCTCACCCGGGCACAGAAGATGAAGACATGCTTAACCTTGCAATGTGGCTGAAAAAGCACAACTACGAGTGTGACCAAGTACAGAACTTCTATCCATCGCCAATGTGTAATGCAACGTCGATGTACTACTCAGAGACCAACCCTCTGAAACGCGTGAAATATAAGAAGCGTGAAGATGTTCCTGTACCGAAAGGTGATCGTCAACGTCGTCTGCATAAAGCGCTGCTTCGTTACCACGATCCTGAAAACTGGAAGATCATCCGTGAAGCGCTGATCAGCATGGGTAAAAAGCACCTAATTGGTGACAAAGCAAACTGTCTAGTACCAGAAGAAGATTTTGAAGCTCAGACACCGGCGCAGCGTCGTAAGTCTGGTCGTCACGGCTCACAGCGCTTTGCGACTAAGCACAGTAAGTCTCAACCAGGTCTTGGTGGCGAAAGCCCACGTAGCCATTCTAAGCCTGGCGGCAATAAGCCTAAACCGGGTGGTAAGA
>NZ_JBFRSN010001185.1:0-375 GCF_041473595.1 Vibrio sp. 10N.222.46.A1 | reverse complement strand
CTCTACATTCATCGTAGCCTCTTTAATCGCGGGCTCAGAATGTAAGATATCAAATGAAACTGTTTCTTTTGCAATATCTTCAACTGGGGTTGCCTTAACTATTACCTGTGTATATTTACTGGGATTAAGTATCGCTGTTCTATTTTCTTGGATAGATTACAGAAAAGAAGAAGTCGAGTTACTCAATAAAGTCAATTGTGACTTAAATCGTTCTGATCCGGACATTAAACCCTGCAAATTAATCCGATGGAATGAGTTCCACTTTATGGTTTTGCTAGTATTACTAACTATCATGGGTATTGTCACTTTCATTAACCCAAACTACCTAATGAATATATTAGACTCTGTAACTTGCCCTAAATAATAAAAATAGGC
>NZ_JBFRSN010001184.1:0-435 GCF_041473595.1 Vibrio sp. 10N.222.46.A1 | reverse complement strand
GCCAAATAGCCAAATAGCGAAATAGCGAAATAGCCAAGTAGATAAATAGACAGACAGCTAATTAAACAGCTAGACCGAAAAACAGCTTAGCTAATACAAGAAAAGCCAACCCCTAGATTTGTTTCGCGAACCATAAGGACATCAATGTGAACCTAAGACAGTTGGAAGTCTTTTACGCCATTATGCAAACCGGAACCGTATCTGGGGCTGCGCGTAATCTGCATGTGTCACAACCTAATGTGACTCGTATTCTGGCACACACAGAGCAACAACTTGGTTTTGGATTGTTTGAGCGTGTCAAAGGTCGGTTGGTGCCAACGGTTGAAGCGAGAACCTTGCTGCCAGAAGCGGAAAAGGTGTATCAGCAGTTAGGTCAATTTCGTTCTTTGACGAATAAGGTTAAGCAAGGACATCAGCACCTACGTATTGGTGCAC
>NZ_JBFRSN010001183.1:0-2529 GCF_041473595.1 Vibrio sp. 10N.222.46.A1 | reverse complement strand
CTTCTGAACAATGAAGCTTATTATCCTGAAGGACTTGAGCCTGAGCTTGATAAGAACATGCAGACATCAGCCAATTTTTTAGTCGATATCGTAGAAAGCAGCACTAATAAGCAGTGGGCTTATTTCATGAGTGAATTAGCAAGCCTTAAAGGAACATTTGAATCACTGCAGGAGTAGAGTCTTCTTTCGTTCTAAAGGCTAGTAGTTATCCATGCGACTAGCCTGTCAATCAAACTTGAAGGGGAGAGAGTTTAGATATTTAATTTCTGTTGCTCATCAGCAGCTTTGGAATAGAGCCTTTAGCGGTCTTAGATATTTTCTGCATCAGTTGAAAACTCGGCTGTTGAATGCCGTGGTCACTTTGAAGCTCATCAATCATCAATAACCACAACCGTGCTGTCATTTCTGAATCGGCTAACGCTCTGTGGAAAGTACCGTCGTTGTCGATATTCTTAAAGCGCACAAGGTCGCCTAGCTTATGAGTCGGCGCATCTTGGATTAGGCGGCGAGCAATCAACATTGAGCAAGCGAACTTGCCTGTGTAGTCTCGGCCAATAAAGTCTAATTCCGCATCGAGAAAGCGCTTATCAAACGACGCATTGTGAGCAACAAGTTGGCTGCCTTGGATAAAGTCTGCAAACTCATCCATCACTTCGCTACAATTGGCCGCTTTGCTTAACATGCGGTTACTGATCCCGGTATAGCTTTCAATGAACCCGCTAACACGAAACCCTGGGTTCATGAGTTGCTGAAAGGTGTCGACGACTTCGCCGTTAACTAATTTAACCGCACCGATTTCAATCGCTCGGTCACCCATGTTTGGTGATAAGCCTGTGGTTTCGAAATCGAGAACGATAACGGAGTCTGCGGAGTTTGGAGCCATCGTGTTTCCTAATTACTATTGGGTGGTATCGCTTTATGTGAGGCGTTTGGTGCTGCTATCAGTGAAGCTATTATGTGTTACTGCTGATAGTGAGCTCAGTGTAACCCGTCGAATCGTCATGCTCTCTGTTGAAGGTCAAAGTATCGTAGCGGTGAACAATCAATTCAGCGGTGGTTGCGATGATCGTTCCCTCCAACAGATGACCGCCAATCACGTCACCATTTTCATCAGCAACGGATATATGAATATGCTGGTGGTTCGAGGTTAGCGTTGCCATCACAGATACGATTTCGAATGGAGCTTTGATTAGCTTGGTGTTGTTTGCATTAGCCAGACGAATATTGAGTTGAGAAACACATCCGACACATGACGCGACAGAGCCCGCTGAGATATTGTGCGCTGTCACTAGCTTTTGGAGTTCAAGCTTTAGATCTTGGCCTCTAGTTAATCTCGTTGCGATAGGAGTGATCATCTTATTGCCTCAACTTTATATGTATTTCAAAGAACAAAACGAAGCCACATAGGGCTTCGTTTTATTTTCATTTTGGCTAACGCGACTTTCGCATTGTCTAAACCTGAAATTACTCAGGTTGCTGTAGGTCTCTTTTCTTTTTAGGCACGAAGTTCAATACAGATATTGGCACTTCTTTGCGTGGTTCAAAACCTTCAACAACACGACGTTCAATCAAGTGACCAAGACGTTTTTCGATAATGCACAGGTTCTTGAAGTTGTCTTTCGATAGGAAAGAGATCGCTTCACCAGATGCATCAGCACGGCCAGTACGACCAATACGGTGAACATAATCATCTGCTGGGAATGGGATGTCGTAGTTTACTACGCGGCTTAGATTATCGATATCGATACCACGAGCAGCAACACCTGTCGCAACTAGATACTTTAGACGACCTTTTTTGAAATCAGCCAGAATCTTTTCACGAATCGCTTGGCTACGTCCACTGTGGAAAGCTTCAGCTTCGATACCACGCTTTTCAAGTTGGGCAACTAGCTTAGCCGCGCCGTGCTTAGTCTCGATAAAGATAAGCGCTTGGTCCCATTCACCGTCATTGATCATGTGGCTTAAAAGTGCAGACTTACGGTCTTTATCTACGGTTACCAACCATTGTTCAATGTTCGCTTTAGAAGCGTCAGTTTTGGCAATTGAGATCTCTTCCGCTTCGCTGATAGCACTTTTCGCTAGCGCACGCACTGGCGTTGAAAGCGTTGCTGAGAACAGTAGATTTTGGATGTCTTGTGGTAAACGCGCAATGATCTTGTTGATGTCTTCAATGAAACCCATGTCTAACATGCGGTCGGCTTCATCAAGAACCAGTACTTCAACTTCATCAAAATGAACGGCACGTTGTCCGTACATATCGATCAAACGACCTGGAGTTGCCACAAGAATATCGACACCTTCGATCAAGCGGTCTTTCTGGTGTTGGTAAGATACGCCACCGTACATCGCTAGTGATGTTAGGTTTAGGAACTTCGCGTACTTAGTAATGTTCTGCTCAACCTGAATCGCAAGCTCGCGAGTTGGTGTCAGAATAACAGCACGAATACGTTTTTTACGTTGTGTTTCACCTTTACTTAGCATTTCTAAGATAGGGAGAACAAAGCTCGCAGTTTTACCTGTACCTGTTTG
>NZ_JBFRSN010001182.1:0-2884 GCF_041473595.1 Vibrio sp. 10N.222.46.A1 | reverse complement strand
ATCAATGGCTTATCACCATCATGACCAAACACTTCACCGTGCTTGAACGCCGTAAAGTTTTCAACGGCATCAGAGAACATGAAATCAAAATCATCATGCAAACGAACAATGGTTCGGCTTACGCGATAAGTAATGGTTTTCTTTGGCAAATGCTCTGGTTCTATTTCAGCAATCAAATTGCGCATTGCCAAATCGAAAGCCGTTAACTTATCAAGCTGGTTCTCACCAATTCTTGCTACCTGCCCTAGCTCCATTGTCAGTGCTTGGGCTTCAAAGTTTTCAGCGCTGTACCAACTGAAGGTGCTCGTTGGCGCATTGGATAACAACACCGCTTCAACGTGAGCACTGTTAATGAAATCGAACAAGGCTTTACTGCGAACTTCGTGGCGAACCTTAGGGCTTACGGCGAAAGAGTAATGCTTAGACAAACGGATCGCACAGTGCAGATCTAAGTGCCAACGAGTGGCAGGCACCGTTTCCTTGTAAAACTCAGTAACCAAGAACTTAAGGTTCTTCGCGATGTCCACTTCTCGATTACTCTCGTACTGTTTTTCATCAAACAGACGGTTCATATTCACATCAAGAAAACGCGTATGCGCATTGGTCGCTTCTGGGTGAGCAATGATGAACAAACATCTTGCTGTCACGACTTGGAAGCCGGTTTCAATATCCTCAATGAGCTTATCAATCAGCTCCATTGGTGAAGTTTCGTCGCCATGAACACCTGTTGAAAATATGATGTTCTTGGTCTCAGGATTATACTCTGCGGGAATCACTTCCAATACACCGCGTTGATGAAGCTTAATTTGAACACCGTTACTCAGTACGGTCTGTCCTGCAACCACTTCTTGCTCAAGATCTAGGCTGTCAAAAAGAAATGATTGGCGAAAGAGGGTCTTCGTCATGCGCTACTCCTTAATTGCACGGCCGTATGTTAATAAATTGTACATAGAAATTGTGTTGCTAGGATCGCACTTATCAATAGAAACTCCGTTATCACTCACAAATACTACCCATATATTTTTGTATTACCTGCTGACTTTACTAACCGACATCTGTTCCAAATAATTTCACCTATTTAGAACAACTTTTGGTTATCTCTGTTTATATCAGCAAGATAAGAGCCACGTAAGCTAACACAGCTCTTACCTACCATGAACAGATTGAGATCAATTAATCTTCCTGATCGAGCAATCTTTCAAATTCATCGATTTGAACTTTGACCATGTCGATGCTTTGTTGCCAAAAATCAGCTTGAGTCAGATCCATTCCTAAGTGCTTTTGAACCACTTCTTCCGCCATCATGCTGCCCGTATCACGAAGCAACGAAACGTAATCGCCGTAGAATTGCTCACCTTTCGCATCGCGCTGAGCGTAAACACCTTTACTGAACAGATAACCGAACAAGTATGGATAGTTATAAAAGCTCACTTGAGAGATGCTGAAGTGCAGCTTGCTCGCCCAGAAGTAAGGATCGGCTTCTGTCATTGCAGCGCCGTACCACTCTTTCCAAGTCGTTTCCATCAAGTCACACAGCTGCTGAGCCGTTAGCTCACCTTTTTCACGCTGCTCGTAGAAGGCTTTTTCAAATTCGAAGCGAACGGGAATATTCACCATTAGTGCCAAAGAAGAAGAAAGCTCTTCCCACAGCATTTCAAGTTTCTCATTACGTGTTTGTGCTTGCTTCAATAGGTGGTCACGAACAATGTTCTCAGCAAAGATCGAAGCGGTTTCAGCTAACGTCATTGGGTAGCGTGTTTGACACAACGGCATGTCTTTCATCACCCAGTTGTGGAACGCGTGGCCTAGCTCGTGCGCTAATGTCATTAAGTCTGAGCGGCTACCACTCCATGTCATGAACACAAGCGGGGTGCGTGTCGCAGCAAATTTAGTGCAGTACGCACCTAGACGTTTATTGGCTGCTGGAGCGGCATCAATCCAACCGTTCTCAACCATTAATGCGACGAAATCAGCCATCTCTGGATTTACTTCAGCAAAGGCGGTTTTAATCACTTCGATCGCTTCATCAAATAGATAAACCTTAGATTCAGCATCACCAAGTGGTGGCATGGCTGCTAAATGGTTCCAAGGCTTCATTTCATCGAGCCCGTGAACTCTTGCCATTAACAGGCCTGCTTTCTGGCCTACTGCTCGATTTGCCTTTGCTACCGACATCATGGTGTCTAGCGTTTCAGGTACGATGCGGCTGGCGTGTAGGCTTGGATCAAGGAAATGTACGTCGCTTATTTTCGAGCGCTTTTTGTTCTCTGTCAGTCGCCAACCCGCAAGCGCATTTAGAATTGAAGCAAAAGACTCTTGGTGCGTCTCCATTGCGCCTTGGACTGCGCGCCATGCCGGTTCTTGTTTGTCGAATTCGCTGCCGTACAACAAGCTCGCAGCTTGTGAAAAACCTAGCGCTTCGTCTTCACCGTTCAGCTTTAGCGACAGTTTTAAAGAACCGGTTAAGTTATCGTACAAACGACCCCATCCATCACGGCCATCAACCTTCATCGCGGCCAATAACTGCTCTTCAGCAACACTAAGGCGGCTGCTTGATAACTTACGCGAGCTTTCAATCGCAAAGCGTTGTCCTGCTACATCTGCGCTGTCATGCTCTAAAACTGCATCAATAAACTCTGGTTCTGCGTGGATTAGCGTGTCTTCATATGGGCTAAACGCTTGAGACATTTCAGAGTTCAGCTTCGCTACACGACCAAGCAGAGCTTTGGCTTCTGTGTGCGTCGCGTCTACCGATGCGTGGCAATTAGCGAAGGTGTTGATCGTGCTCAGTAACGTGCCTGCCGCTTCAGAAGTTTGAATGGCGTTTTGCATCGCTAGAATGATATGACGCTTTTCAACGTGTAGGTACAACACCTCAATACAT
>NZ_JBFRSN010001181.1:0-827 GCF_041473595.1 Vibrio sp. 10N.222.46.A1 | reverse complement strand
AAAGTTTTACCCACCTAAAGAACATCCATTACCGTTTCGTGGCGGTCGCCGTATGCCTGCGAAACCTTGGGTGCCCACCAAATTCAAATAAGACCAGGTCAGTCCCCACACCTTGATTTATCTAGCTCTCCAGACCTTTAAACTCGACATCTAACCTACTCCATTGACTACATAAAATGATAACCGGTTGAAAATATTACATGTTTGTAGTCAAAAGAATAACTGCTAAACGTTTTTTGACCCAACATATATTCCACTAGCATGGGAAGCGTTCTCGTACCGTTTGATATTTGTGATTATGTACTTAATACTTTCTTCATCGTCGCCCAATCCTTTAGATATGCGGACCAAGAAATACACAACCCTAGACCAAGCTTTGAAGTGTTCATCCGTTAACTCAGATGCTACAGGAAGTAAGTTTCCAAATGTGTTTAAGTCAATGTCACATTGAGCACGGATAGCATCTATTTCCTCAGTAGCTAAGCCGTTTTCTTTAATAAAATCGAAAACACTGTCTAAGTACTCAATATTCTGATCATGCTCCTCACCATAAAAATTACCTACACGATAACTACGTGGCAACGTTTTAAAACCATGACGCAAGAAAAAAATTAAGTACTCACGTAACCTCTTCTCTTTGACAATTAAAAGTTGGATTCGATTTTGTTCCTGCCAACGCTCAACAATGAACAATAAAATACATAACTCGATCAACATTCCGGTCAATTCAGGTAACAAATTTTCCGAAAAATAGTCGGCTGGATTATTTAAATAAAACCCAATTCGGACACAAGCTAATAAAAGTATAGCAACAACAATTGTAAATG
>NZ_JBFRSN010001180.1:0-673 GCF_041473595.1 Vibrio sp. 10N.222.46.A1 | reverse complement strand
ATCGTATCGAGGGCGCATTAAGCTTCAGGGTGTCGACCATCTCTAGACAACAAGTCTTACCCGAATACGAGCGTATTTGGGAACAAACCATCGTCGAAGAAGCTTACCAACAAGCGATGGGCGAGTTATTAGATCAGGGCGATGTCGTGTTAAGAGTAGAAGACTCAATGGGCTTCTCATTCATTATGGGTATTTTCTTTTGGGAACACCTTTCTACAAACAGCCGCAATGAACAGTGGGATTTCACTTCCATGACTCTGCCCAGTGGGTGACTCAATCTTGTCGTGGCGTTCAACCAGTTGGCGCTGCTCATCACGCCAGTAGGTAAAACTTAGCCATTCTTTGGGTTTAAATTCGCGTCTTTCTGGTGTGAGTCAGATAGCTCCAAATATCGATGGCGCGTCGGGACTTGATGAATCCGATTCATGCTTAAACAGTGTCCCCCGTCGTAGTCACAATATTTTCAATTTCAGAACTGACTTTGATTCTAGTGTTGGGATTAACTTAACCAAGAAGTTTTGGTTGGTGAGGAGCCTAATAACTTGATTCATACGGATAGTGATCTCGCGGCTGGTGTCACTTTCTTTAGGATTTTTAGTGTCTTGACATCATCGACTGGTAACGGGGGAATAACTTTAAGTGTTGATAGAAAAAGTGTATTACATATGTAATA
>NZ_JBFRSN010001179.1:0-573 GCF_041473595.1 Vibrio sp. 10N.222.46.A1 | reverse complement strand
TCTTGTAACAGCCTTAATATTTTTTTATCTACGGCATCTATCACACTTTCACCAAATCGAATTTAAAGAGAATAATTTTCTACATTTTAAGCAAAACAAAGCAAATATGGCAAAGTTTTTCTCTCAAATTCTAGCTAAATTGGAAGTATACCAATTACAAAGAATTCCTACACTCGATCAGGAGAACGCTTATGTGCACTGACCATCAATGGATTAACAACGCGATTCGCAAAATTGAAGCCGACTACCAACGCTCAGCGGATACGCACCTTATCAAGCTCGAACTGCCAAGTATCGAAGGCATTGATGTTTACCTTAAAGATGAAAGCACACACCCTACAGGCTCTTTGAAACACCGTTTAGCGCGTTCTCTATTCTTATACGCTATCTGTAACGGTTGGGTTGGCCCAGAAACAACGATCATTGAATCTTCATCAGGCAGTACTGCAGTATCTGAAGCGTACTTCGCTCGCCTACTTGGCCTGCCGTTTATTGCGGTAATGCCAAAATGCACAGCGAAGAAGAAGATTGAACAGATAGAATTCTACGGTGGCCAAGCGCATCTTGTTGACC
>NZ_JBFRSN010001178.1:0-308 GCF_041473595.1 Vibrio sp. 10N.222.46.A1 | reverse complement strand
GTATACTTCCAATTTAGCTAGAATTTGAGAGAAAAACTTTGCCATATTTGCTTTGTTTTGCTTAAAATGTAGAAAATTATTCTCTTTAAATTCGATTTGGAAGTGTGATAGATGCCGTAGATAAAAAAATATTAAGGCTGTTACAAGAAGACAGCACATTGTCATTGAACGACATTTCAGAAGCGGTCAATCTCACCACAACACCTTGTTGGAAAAGGCTTAAACGCCTCGAAGAAAACGGCATTATTGAAAAAAAAGTGGCGTTATTGAATCCTGAAAAGCTCGAACTTGCTTTTACAGCGTTCGTA
>NZ_JBFRSN010001177.1:0-512 GCF_041473595.1 Vibrio sp. 10N.222.46.A1 | reverse complement strand
GGTTTTTCACTTGATAAAGGTATTGAAGGTTACGTTAAAGAAGCGAAACAGGCGCAAGTCGAGAAGTTAATCATCCCTTCTATTGGCCAAAGTAACTGGAGGAAGCTTGATGAAATCGCTCAATCTTACCCTAATGTTTATTACGCATTAGGCTTTCATCCTTACTTTTTAGAGCAAGCCAATGACGAGCAATTTTCGGAACTTCGCCAATTACTCTCATCAAAAACCAGTCAATGTGTTGCGATAGGAGAGTGTGGTCTCGACTTTTTTGTCGATGTTGCACGGGAGAAACAAGAGCGTTTTTTCATTCAACAAATAGAGCTAGCTAAGGCGTTTAAGCTGCCTTTAATCATCCATGAAAGGAAGTCTTTTAACCGACTTATTGAGCTAATAAAGCAGTATAAATTTACTTTGGGTGGCGTGATTCATGGATTTTCAGGGAGCGAACAGCAGGCTTTGGCGTGGATTCAGCTTGGTTTCTATATTGGTGTCGGTGGAACGATTACTTACCC
>NZ_JBFRSN010001176.1:0-4516 GCF_041473595.1 Vibrio sp. 10N.222.46.A1 | reverse complement strand
AGCTTAGAGCTTAGAGCTGGATCATAAGTCTAGAACATAAGCTTAGAGCGAATTGATTAAAGACTTCCCAGTGAAAGTTGCCTATTGAAACATAAGCCCAACGATTCAATGTTTATTGAACTCGTTGGGCTTTTTCGTAGCTGGAATCTGGATTCAGACACGGTATACTCCACGTTCTACAATGGAGCTAGCCTTTACATGTTCGACATTCTTCTGAATCACTCTGATTTTTTACTTATAAACAAACATCCAGGCGTCAGCGTCCATAAAGACGATGGTGATACGATGTTATTGCAAGAAGTTGCTAAGGCAATCAATGAGCCGAAGCTATATTTAGTCCATCGTCTCGATAAAATGACGTCAGGAATTCTACTGCTGGCAAAAAATACCCCGGCAGCGAGTGAGCTTTCACAGTTGTTTGCAAAGCGTGAAGTAGAGAAGTACTACCTTGCGATAGGCTCCAAGAAGCCGAAGAAAAAGCAGGGGCTGATCTCAGGAGATATGGAGCGTTCACGACGCTCAAGCTGGAAGCTGCTGACAACCAAAGAAAACCCAGCGATTACCCAATTTTTATCTGCAACGGCTGAACCCGGTGAGCGTCTACTTTTATGTAAACCCTATACGGGGCGAACTCATCAGATCCGTGTCGCGATGAAGTCCATTGGCTCGGCTATTGTTGGTGATCCTATTTACAATCCATCGAACGAGGCTGACAGAGGCTATCTGCATGCCTTCGCGATTCGATTTACCTATCAATCACAAGCCTACGAATGTGTCTGCGATCCAAGAAACCTCGACTCTTTGGGGGAGAAATGGCATCAAGAGATCGTGTCTAATGGTTTAGACAGTTGGCTTGAACCTTGGTCATTAACGTGGCCAAAGCTAAACACTAAGTGAGTGAAATAATGGAAGCATCAGCTTTACCTCTGTTTTTTAGTCATATTGAACAGCAATTGAATGAAGTGCCGAATGAACTACGTCGTATTTTTCACGGGCGTGGCAAGTTTTGGCCCGGCCTAGATCAACTCACTTGTGATTGGGTTGATGGACAGTTATTGGTTAACGTGTTTAAAGAAGTGGACCAAGCGTTCTTATCATCTCTAAAGACTGGATTGGTCGACCTCACTAACAAAGATATCTGGCAAGTAAAACAGGGCACAAGCATTGTGCTGCAACACCGTTATGCTGATGGCGCGCCCTCTGAAGTGTTGTGGGGTCAATTGAACGACTCACCAGTCGTGGTTGAACATGGGCTTAAGTACCAACTAGACATTGGCCGCAATCAGAACTTCGGTCTGTTCCTAGACATGCGTAATGGCCGTCAGTGGGTACAAGATAATGCTAAGGATAAGAACGTTCTTAACCTGTTCGCATACACTTGTGGTTTCTCTGTGGCGGCGATTGCGGGTGGCGCTCGACAATGTATGAACGTAGACATGTCTCGCGGATCACTGAACAAAGGCCGTGATAACCACCGCTTGAATGAGCATGATATGCGCTCGGTGAACTTCCTTGGCTACGATATCTTTAAGTCGTGGGGAAAAATCAAGAAGGGTGGCCCATATGAGCTGGTTATTATCGATCCGCCTTCGTTCCAAAAAGGCAGCTTTGCACTTACTAAAGACTACAAAAAGATCTTACGTCGTTTGCCTGAGCTTCTAACCGAAGGTGGTGAAGTGATTGCTTGTGTTAACTCACCAGCAGTGTCACCAAACTTCTTGATTGAGACGATGGCAGAAGAAGCGCCAAGTGTTGAGTTTATCGAGCGTTTAGATAATCCACCTGAATTTGTCGATGTCGACCTCGATTCAAGTTTGAAAGTCCTGAGATTTAAAATTAACGTTTCTGAAGACGCTTAATTTAGAGTAAACAAATATCAACGTTTGAAAGTAAAAAAGCCACTCAAATGAGTGGCTTTTTGGTCTTTAGGTTTCTAAGAAGTTTAAGCTTGTTGTTTCTCTAGCTCAGCTTCTTTCACTTCGTCTTTGATTAGAGAATCAACGATTACCGCACATGCTGCATCACCAGTGATGTTAAGGGCAGTACGGATCATGTCGAAGATACGGTCTAGAGCGAACAACAGAGGTAGACCTTCGATAGGGATACCAGCTGCTAGAAGAACCGCAACCACTAGGAAAGAAGGACCTGGAACACCAGCTTGACCAACTGCGCCTAGCGTAGACGTTACGATGATAGCAACGTAAGCGCCCATAGAAAGGTCGATGTTGAACAGCTGTGCGAAGAAGATAGCAACTAGGCCGTAGTAAATTGCATTACCAGACATGTTGATCGTCGCACCAAGTGGCAGAACGAATGAAGCCGTAGAGTTGCGAACGCCAAGTTCTTTCTCTACCGTTTCCATTGTTACTGGTAGTGTCGCCATTGAAGATGCTGTTGATAGTGCAACCGCTTGAGGCTTCTTCATTGCCACTAGGAACTTCTTAGCTGAAGTCTTAGTGAAGATTTGAATCATCAGTGGGTAAGCAACAAAGCCGAAGATAAGAATCGCAGCGATGTAAACAATGAACAGCTTGAACACGACCATAAGCGCGCCAAAGCCAAACGTACCTACTGCTTCAGCCATTAGGCCGAATACGCCAAGTGGTGCAATGATCATAACTTTGTTGATCATCCATACCATAGCGTCAACGATAGCATTTACACCGTTGATGATAGGGTCACGTTTCTCTTTTGCTTGTTTAGAAATCGCAATACCAAAGAATAAGCAGAAAACGAGAATTTGCAGAATGTTTGCTTCATTCAGTGATTGGAAAACGTTGGTAGGGATCATGCCAGTGATGGTTGCCCAGAACGTTGGAAGTTCGCCTTTCGCAGCGTATTCTGAAGAGAACATGCCTTCAACGCCAGAAACATCGATACCACGCCCCGGTTCGAACACTTCACCCATTACAAGCGCTAGTGCTACAGCAAGTGCAGACGTTAGTGCAAAGTAACCCAGTGTTGTTACACCGACTTTACCAGCCGATGAGCTATTACCTAGACCTGCAGCACCTGAAATTAGGGCAACCGCGACTAGAGGAATAACCAGCATCTTGATCAAATTGATGAAGATAGCACCCAGTGGAGCGAACATAGTTGCGCTGTCACCCATCATCGCGCCGACTGCGGTACCGATGATCATTGCAATAACGACTTGAATGCCAATATTGCTTAGTAAACTCTTTTCTTTTAACACTTCCATAACCTCTGTGCTACTAAATATAAAAATCCCAGAATTACTCACCAATGAACGATGTGCCATTGGATAAATATTTCGCGAAGAGTTTTACACGTATCCTTTACATTTATCAATATGAGCAGAGGTGAAAGTCTCTTAAAAACAGCAGGTGAATCGCTATTAGATGTTTTTTCATACCAAAGCAAACGTTTGCTTTGGTTTTTCGTTGTTCGGTTATTTGTAAGATTTATAAAAGTGTTTTTATTGATCGCTTTGTGAATGGATTGTGCTTCGCGTCGCTTGCTTACTTTTGTTAACATTTAATCAATATCTTTAAGTTTTTTCTATACAGATTAATCTGGCTGAAAATGATAAAGCTTGTTGTGGGAAATTTAGCCTGAACTATGCTTAAGGTATCTATTTATTACCAAGATGTTACCTCTGCGCTTTAAATAAAACGTCTATCTAGCATCTCAGTTGTAAGGAGAGGGGCTATGACTTTTATATTAAAGTACTTGTTTGCGTTTCTTCTGTTGTTCAGCTCTGTGTTCGCTCAGGCCGATGATGTTTGGGTGATTGAGGTGAACGGAGGGATAGGTCCGGCGACCAGTGATTACCTCACTAGAGAAATAGAACAAGCTCACGATGAGCAAGCAAAACTCATCATTTTGAAAATGAATACGCCTGGCGGGTTAGATTCGTCGATGCGTGACATTATTCGATCCATCACCACATCACCGATTCCTGTCGCTACTTGGGTTGGCCCTGCGGGTTCGCGAGCAGCGAGCGCCGGAACCTATATTTTACTTGCCAGCCACGTTGCTTCCATGGCGCCCGGAACTAATCTAGGTGCAGCAACCCCAGTGTCTCTTGGCGGTGGCAAAACGCCGACTAATCCCTTGTCGCCTCAAGGTGATGCCAATAAAGACGACAACACTTCTGCGAGTGAGCAAGACGCAACCAAACAAGAGAATTCAGATCAAGTAAAAGCCACCACTGCGATGGAGAAGAAAGTCATCAATGATGCTGCTGCCTACATCGTCAGTTTGGCTAAGCTGCACAAACGTAACGAAGAATGGGCAGAAAAAGCGGTAAGAGAGGCAGCCAGCTTGGATTCTGAGAATGCACTGACTCTTAACGTGATTGATTTTATTGCCAGCGATCTTCAGCAATTGGTTGAACTGAGCAACGGACGCACCATCACCATCAACGGTGTCAGTCAGGAAGTCCAACTTAGTGATGTTGCTTTTGTCGAGCGAGAACAAGACTGGCGCTTTAGTTTGCTGTCAGTGATCACGAACCCGAACGTTGCATATATTTTGATGCTGATTGGTATCT
>NZ_JBFRSN010001175.1:0-968 GCF_041473595.1 Vibrio sp. 10N.222.46.A1 | reverse complement strand
CACCACTCCAATCAAACTCATGGAGCTTTACTGTCACTTCTTTTGAAATGTCTATTGCTGATGAAATTGTTAGAAATAAAGACGCAACAAACACCGATAGTAAGACAATGTTTAATATTATTTTTCTCATAACCTTCGTCCAAAAATTTTGTATATCAAATCAATACTGAGCTAAATAGTAACCTAAGTAATTACCAACATTAAGTAACTCTTTTAACCAGTCAAAAACCGTACATAGTTGATGCCAAAAATGGTGAGCTATACTTGTAAGAGAACATGGTTCATTCGGATAGGCATCATTGGATAGACGAGTTATCGCCGCTTTAAGTGGTTGACATGGCAACCACCTCACCTCAACCATTGTACCGAAAACACTAAAGTTAATTCGAGCTGGAAATGCAGAGTGTTGGGAATTAGTCTTAAGCCAACAAAAACTAAGTGCTACTCTCCACTTTCAAAGTGGGCAAATACTTCTGCACCAGTCATATTTTGTGTTTCATTTTTAAATTCGTAGTATGCGGGCTTTTCATCGATAAATATCTGATGAGTTAATTTGTAGTCATCCCCAGACATCAATAAACCGACAGGAAGGTGATACTGATTATTCGGCACCAAAAAGTAAAACAAGTGAGTACCACATTTACCGCAGAACCCTCTCTCAGCCCACTCGGATGACTTATATCTCACTACATTTGATTCACCTGATATTTTAACTGAGTCAGCGCAATCAATGACTAACATCGGACCGCCAGACCAATTTCTACACATACTACAATGACAAGCCCCCAATTCATTACTGGCGTACTCTACTTCCAACTCAACCGAGCCACATAGGCACTTTCCTTTACCTTTCATGAATCCTCCAATCTTTGCAATGTGTGTAAAATGAATAGCAGATAACGTTTTTTATACCGATGACTTAATAAGAAAAGGCTATTTTTTGTTTCCCTTATCCGACAGATACGCGG
>NZ_JBFRSN010001174.1:0-1815 GCF_041473595.1 Vibrio sp. 10N.222.46.A1 | reverse complement strand
GTCGTAAATGTATTCAATGAAACCACCACCTCTTGTCGCCTGTTCATGTAGGCGAACCGTGATTTTGATGCCATTCGGATCTTTTAAACCGCCGCCATCTTTACCTTCAAGTTGGGGCTTTAGACTGTGAACAATGTAGTGATCGTTTTCGTCGAACACAAAGAAGTATCCGCTGCCATTAGAAAAACGCGCTTCTTTTAACGCGAATCTAACCGCTTCTTGTGCTTCTTGACCTGTACCAAAACGTCGAACTACATCTTCAACTACAGATTGAGCGATAGTAGCTGCATCTTCAATATTGTTCTTACGTTCATCGGTTAAGACCGTTTGGTAGTCTTGAATTTCATATTCAAGAGCCGATAGTTGGGAGTTAATAACAATGACTAGAGTCACAATCGCAACCAACATCGCTGGTACAATTGCAGACAAAAGCATCTTCATTTTCATAGATAAATTATACATAAGTAGTCTCAAACATTATATTCGCGAAGATATTACATCATGCATACTTTTAAATAAACGCCGTACTTATTGATTGTATCGATGAGGTGATTTCGTTTTTCATTAAGTCACCTGAGTACATGTGTCTCATACACACCAATAGGTTATTAATTATTCGTTGTTTTTTCGATTTTATGTACTATTTGATATACGATAACTGTTGTCATCCAATACCCAAATTCGAAACCAACCCTATGAAAATCGAAGATCTTAAGTTGTTCACCACCGTTGTCGAACTGGGTAGTTTTACTGCCGCCGCTAATGCTCTTGACCTTCCGCGAGCTAACGTTAGCCGTAGAATTAACGACCTTGAGAAATCTCTCGGCATTCAACTGTTCTTTAGAACCACACGAAGCCTCTCCTTAACCAAATCTGGCGAGCTCTATTACAAAGAATTACTCAATGCATTGAGTGCGCTCGACAAAGCAAACCATGTCGCTTCCAACCTGTCAGAGGTTGCACACGGACAAATTAAGATTGGTCTATTGCCTGAAACCAGCGATATCATGCAGTCGACTCTGTTTAAATTCCAAGATATGTATCCTAAAGTTGAGCTTGATATTCGCAACATTAGTAACGGCTTTGTCGACATGTACCGTCAAGGGTTAGACCTCGCTATGCATGGTGGTACGTTGAGCGATGCAAACGTGGTTGCCCGTAAAGTGATGGTTCTTCAACGTATTTTTGTCGCAAGCCCTGAATTTATTGAGAAACAAGGCAAGCCTTCAAGCCTAAGAGAGCTCACTAATTACCCATTTGTTTGCTTCAGGTGGCCAAGTGGGGACATCGATAAAGAATGGGACATCAAAGATCACACCATCAAAGTAGAACCTTCGGTCGTCAGTGACAGCATTGGCTTTGTTAAAGGCGGTGTTATTCGACATAGAGGTATCGCGTTGTTACCAGAACTTTTGGTGCGACATCAGCTCAAAGACGGTAGCTTGATTAACCTATTCCCCGACGACAATCTTCAAAAAGAAGAAGCATGGTTGCTCTACCCTCAGCGTAAAGCGTTAAGCCATTCAGCACAGCTTTTGATTGATTTTCTATTACAAGAACTTCCGAAACTCTAACTATTGTAATGAATATTGTGACAGTGTTTCACGAGCAGGCTAGATTATCCTAACGAAATAGAAAGATAGAATCGCTTCATAAATTCAAGAGGAGCAATCCATGAAGCCTATCTTTCAACATTCATCTATTTTTCAACGTTCGTCTACTTTTCAACAGACACCTATATTCAAATATACAGTCATTGCACTAAGCTTAACCGCCCTGTTTGGCTGTAATGACTCAGAGGCGACTGCGCCTCAA
>NZ_JBFRSN010001173.1:0-6716 GCF_041473595.1 Vibrio sp. 10N.222.46.A1 | reverse complement strand
ACATACACGCAACCATCTGACAACCAATTTTAACTTTTTACCTACTAAGTAGTAGCTAGAAAAGCCTCAAACAACCACTATTTTGTGTTTTGTTTGTTAAATGATTGATCATTTTTAGAATTGGTGACTTTACAGTTGAAATGCATCATTTGGCACTTTCAGATATGATGGAGACCACTTAAAAGGAATCATTATGCAAGACGTTATTGATATATCTTGGTGGCAGTTATTGTTCTTCAGCTCACTTCTCTTGCTACCTATTACCATCAACCACAAGTTAAAACTCGGCCTTGGCAAAGAGGCTTCTGTCAGCATAATCCGTATGGTTATTCAGCTATTTCTAGTGGGACTTTACCTAGAATACTTGTTCACCTTAAATAGCTTATGGGTCAATTTACTGTGGCTATTTGCAATGATCATCGTTGGGGCAAGCTCAATTGTTGAAAAATCTAGGCTCTCCAAAAACCTACTTTTAGGTCCTATAGCCGTTAGCCTTGCTGTAACTTGTGTACCTATTGTCTTGTTTATCTGCTTTTTCATCATTAAACCGACACCGGTTTTTAACGCACAGTACCTTATCCCTATTGCAGGGATGCTGTTAGGTAATAGCTTAAGCAGTAATATCGTGGCATTGCAGAACTTGTTTGGGGCTTTTGAAACGCAGAAATCAGAGTACGAAGCGGCTATCGCTTTGGGCGCATCTCCTTCCTATGCAGCCGCGCCTTTTGTTCGTAATGCGATACAGAAAGCGATGTCACCAATTATGGCCTCTATGGCAACTACAGGCTTAGTCACGCTACCGGGAATGATGACAGGACAGATCTTAGGAGGTGCATCACCGATGATTGCGATTAAGTATCAGTTGATGATCATGTTAGCTATCTTCGTGATGATGAGCTGCTCTTTAGCACTTGCACTTCAGCTCTCATTGAAGACATCTCTTACTAAAGAAGGCCGAGTTCTCGCGCAAATACAGCCTTCGAAATAGCCTCCCTACCCCACTTAGATCTGGTTACTCACTGAATTTGAGACAGGTTATCCACAGAAATTGTGGATAACCAAATCAATATAGATCCTTTTTTGTCCATTCCCACCTAGGGAAAGATCATTACCTTTGATCTTTGGGTGTTTTCAAAGACATATACACACACGGTGATCATCGCTATTGAGCGTTCACATGATAATTTAAGAAATGAATAAGTAGGTTTTCCACAAATAAAAACGGCCTGCAATGCAGACCGTCTTTTAAATGTCATAAGTCAGTTCAGTGTTTTCACTGAGTCCAAGTTACCCAGTTAACTCGTAAACTGGATTAACCGTGTAATCGGAATTAATCACGAAACCTTTGCTTGGTGGATCACGCCACCCTTATTAGTCACGTAGGTAGATCAACCAGTACCACATACCAACAAAGATACCACCGCCAATGATGTTACCAATGGTAACGGGCAGCAAGTTGTTCATCAAAAAGTCCATCATGTTCAGATCAACGTAGTCCGCAGGGTTAGCGCCTGTCATTGTCCAAAATTCTGCGGGAGCAAATGTTTTGATACCGATAGCTAAAGGGACTTGGAACATGTTGGCAATACAGTGCTCAAAACCGGCTGATACGAACATCGCCACAGGTAAAATCATAACTGCGATTTTGTCAGTCAGTGTACGTCCACTAAACGTCATCCATACCGCGATACAAACCAACACATTACACATGATGCCAAGCGCGATAGCTTGGATAAAATCATGGTGCATTTTGTGTTGGGAAATCGCCATGGCATTCAAACCCACTTGCCCATGATCGAACATGTACTGTTTAGTCAGAAGCATACAGGCCACCAGCAGCAATGCACCAATTAAGTTACCGACATAAACCGTGGTCCAGTTCTTAACTAATGTACGCCAGGTAATCTTGCCACTTGCGCGAGCAACAAGCGTCAACACCGAGCTGGTAAACAGTTCACCACCAGTAACAACAACAAGGATTAATCCTAAGCTAAAAGCTAGACCACCCAATAAGCGAGTAATACCCCACGGTAAATCACCAGCACCGGTAGTCACGATAGTGTAGAACACAAACGCGATACCAATATGTATGCCGGCAGAAATCGCTAGGAGAAAAGATTTGATTGGATCTTTGGTTGCTTTACCTACGCCAATATCTGCAGCGCGCTCAGCCATTTGTGGCGGTAATAATGAGTCGAATTGGTTTAGATTCATGATGATTTACATTTTGAAACATGTCGTCGGGAGCGCGATAATCCTCTCTTTCATTTCTGAATTCAAGAGCTATTTTAAGCTCGAAATGCCTCTCACAACCCTGTTGAAAGGAATTAGTCCAAGTTATTCCAAATTCATACGACTTTAGTAGTAAAAATAAAACTCTGCTGAATGATTAGTTATCAGCATAGAAAATAACACATCTATAAATATCAACAAGTTACGTTAAAACACAAAGAATAACGTACACTATAATGACTCAATGAACACTTTTGTTTTCAGATTTTGACATAGATCAACAGAACGTAAAAAAGCGCCCTTAGGCGCTTTTAACTCAATCACAAATAAAGAAATTAGTCTTACTAAACCGAAGGTTCAACCATTTCTTCTAATGATTGTTCGAGAGATGCATCCTCTAGGCTAGATTCAACACTAGGAAGAATCACATCAGAGTCACTTTCGCTGGCAACTTTACCACCTAAGCTTTTCAAACTATCCACTAACTCTTCTAGGCTCTTTATATGAGCATCACTCTTGGTAACCTGATCATCTAACAATTGGTTGTGCTTGGTCGCTTCAACCAATTTCTGTGTTTGTTTCTGATTCTCACTTTCTAACTTAGCGAGTCGCTCAGTCAAAGTTTTAATCTCTGACTTTAATGACGCCGTCATGTCTGAGCCTTGCAGCGCTTTAACACTCGCTACAATTTTTTGAGACTGAAGGCGCAATACAACATCACGGTGATCTTCATCATTAACCACTCGTGAAATGCTCAATAACTGATTCTCGGCATTTAAAACCGATTGTTCAAATTTGTCACCTTTAATACTTGCGAGCACTTTAACTTCATGAGCAACACTGCGCACGTGGTTTAATTCGAACTCTGCAGCGTGAACTGCGTCTTCAATGATCGACTTTTCACGGGGACTGGCTTTCACTTGGCTTTCTGCCAAAGCAATTTGAGATGCCGCTTTAGCAAACGTCAGTGGAACAACGTCGTCGAAATCTTCATCTTCCAAGAACTCCAACTCATCCTTCAAAGGTTCGATGTACTTCTTGTGGGCCACTTTAACTTCTAACAAACTCGCGTTATTAAGAAACTCTACCTGTGCTTCCTGAGCATCTTCAAGTTCGTCAACCAGCACATACTCAAACAGCTCGCTGTATTCTGAATACAAGCGCTTGTAGCTCGATGCAAACATAGTGTCGGCACCAAGAAACTTTAAGTAATCCATTTGCACTATCGAGTCGGCTAATACTCTGTCAGCCTTTTCCTTTAGCACTAAGATCGAGTCATAATTTGATCGAATCAACGCGATTTTTTCATCAAAGGCTTCAGCGTAAGTTAATGTCGAAAAAATCGAGTAACTCTTGGTTAACCGTGTTTGATCTTTCAGTAAGTCCGCATAAATGCTTTCAGCATCATCCCAAGCGTCTAATAGTTCATTGTAATTCTCTGGAGCATAGAGAGACAATTGAGCGTGTTCTTCAAGCTTAGTCTCCCACTCGGAGTAAACACTTTGGACAGACTGAAATGAACGGACCTCTACTGTTGATTCATTGTCATTTGTGGTTTGGTTCGCGCCTGTCTGCTCTGAGGGTGTACTTTGACAACCTGAGATAGCAAATAGCATACTGATCGTTAATGCTACTTTGTTCACTCTCACTGATGCGTTTCCTTTTTATACAATATTAGCTGGATGCAATATATTTCTAGTAACACAATATATTACAACCACTTCCCAATAAACATCGTTCAGAATTTAAGTGGCTGCAAATCACGCAATCTAACTAAAATAAACCCACCATACGACGATTAATCATTCAATTTGGTATCACTTATCAATTCTATTTATTTGCTATTGCTTGAGCCGTGAATGCGCACTAAGGTGAAGGTAGAGAACGTTATGAATATATAGGTTAATTATGAAGTACAACGCTGAACATATTGCTGATTTAAACCTCCTTCTTCAATTTGATGTAAGTAGCGCCGCTACTGGAATTAAAGTTCATCAAGAGGCTGCTCAAGAAACTCAAGACGCTGTTAAGCGCCTATTCGAAAAGAATCTTTGCACTCAGCCAGACGGTGGTTACCTAACAGATGAAGGTATCCAGATGGCAGAGCGCGCAGACAAGTTACTTCGCGTACTGAACTAAAACTCCACGGTTCTAGTAAAAACTCCACTCGCTTCGGCCGTGGAGTTTTTTCATTTTTGGGCAAAGGTTTGTTAGGCTTATTGTAAATTCGTCATTTGCAGTTGTGAGGAACACATGGCTTCTATATTTATTGTTGGTGCAGGATGGGTCGGTGCACCTTTATCTGAACATTTAGAAAAACATGATAACCAAGTCGTCGTGACGAAGACTACCCAAGAAGGCGCTGACGCTATTGGCAACGAACGCATTCCTTGTGAAGTATTCAGTTTTGATGCAATACAACCTGAACGCTCTATTGGCCAACTCTACTCACTCCTATTGGAAAACAATACTGAGATAGTGATTGGTAGCTTTCCTCCCGGCTTTAGAAAAGGCGCTGGTGTCGAGTACGCCGACTATTGGCAACAACTGACCAGGGCTTGCCAGAAGGCTAACGTGAAAAAGCTCATTATGGTCAGTTCGACGACGGTATACCCAACCAAGCCCGGAGTTCTGTACGAGCAAGACGCCTCACTCACTCTTTCTACCTCAGAAAACGAGCAAGCATCCGCATTTTCGGACAATGCACGCGTGATGCTGAAAGCTGAACAGCTGGTGATGGATTCCGGCATCGATTACACCATTCTTCGTTTCAGTGGATTAATTGGCCCGAACCGTCACCCATCGAGGTTTGCAAGTAAATTGAAGCAGGTTAGTACTCAAGCTCCTGCCAACATGCTTCACCTTGATGATGCGATTGGTGCGGTCGATTTCGCCATCAATCAACTGCACAATGAAATCGTAAATGTCACCACACCAAATACAGTGAGCAAGGCAGAGTTCTACGCAGCAGCATTAAAAAGTGCCAATAGCAGCGAGCCACTTCCCCCTCTTGTCGATACGCCAGACAAACTGATCTCGTCGAAAAAGATTCTCGACTTAGGTTACTCGTTTAAATTCGAATCCACACTGGACGCACTTCATGACTGAGCAATCTACAGCTAAGAGAAATCCCAATATAAAACTGCATCGCTCAGTAGACACCCTTTGGAACTTTATGTCTATGGGTCACAAGGTTACGCCTTCAGACTGTATTTTTGTATTGTGTAGCAACGATACCCGCGTCGCTGAATATGCAGCCGAGCTTTATCACCAAAAGATAGCGCCTTACATCGTTTTTTCTGGTGGTGTGGGACGTTTTACAGAAGGAAGCTTTGAGCGTTCAGAAGCAGAAACGTTCGCTTCTATCGCACGAGACTGTGGTGTGCCTGACTTAGACATTATCATTGAGAAGCACGCGACAAACACTGGGGAAAATGTACGGTTTACCTACGAGCTACTGGATCAGCGAGGATTATCACCTAAACGGCTGACCCTAGTTCAGAAGCCCTTTATGGAGAAACGCACTTACGCAACGTTTGCTAAACAGTGGCCTGACGAAGTTACCGAGATTCAAGTCACTTCACAATGGCAAGACTGGGATGATTACTTTAACGAAGAGTTGCCGTTAGACATGGTGTTAGGTGCATTGATTGCTGATTATGAGCGAATCAAATCCTACCCCGCTCAGGGCTTTCAAATTGAGATGCCCATCCCTGACGACGTTGACCATGCCTATCAAGCATTGAAGAAGCTGGGTTTCGAATAAAACTTTAAGTCACGCAATACTCTTTTTCAGAAAACAAAAACGGTGGCACTTGGCCACCGTTTCTTATTCTAGCTATTACTTGAGCTTGTTGATTTCAGCTTTATTCACTTAAGAAGAATTAACCAAAGAGCTGCTTATTTACCTAACGCTTCTTTATAATGTAAACGGCAAGCCGAAACATATTGGTCATTGCCACCAATAGCGACTTGGTCACCTACAGCAATTGCCACACCGTGCTCATCTGTACGAATTACCATATTGGCCTTACGGCCACAGTGGCAAATTGTTTTAAGTTCTACTAATTTGTCAGCCCAAGACAACAAGTAGCGGCTACCTTCAAATAATTCACCCAAGAAGTCAGTGCGCAAACCGTAGCAAAGTACAGGGATGTGCAGCTTATCAACCACTTCTGTTAGTTGGTAAACCTGCTCTTTCGACAAAAACTGACACTCATCGATCAATACACAATGACGCTTTTCTTCTTCGTTGAGTTTTTGAATTGCCTCAAACATATTGGTGTCGTTTTTAAACAGTTGAGCTTCAGATTGAAGACCAATTCGTGAACTCACTTTACCGATACCATAGCGATCATCTAATGCAGCCGTAAAGATCACTGGTGTCATACCACGTTCTTGGTAGTTGAATGAAGATTGAAGAAGCGTTGTTGATTTACCCGCGTTCATTGCCGAGTAATAAAAATACATCTGAGCCACAGAAA
>NZ_JBFRSN010001172.1:0-4777 GCF_041473595.1 Vibrio sp. 10N.222.46.A1 | reverse complement strand
TACTATAGTGATGAAATTCTAGAAGAAACGGCAACGAATATTGCAGAGAACTTTACTTCCCAAGCTCAGAGTCAAGCAGAACAAACGGTTGAGTACCTCTCAGATGCACTTTTTGATCCGATGTATTTTTATGATATCGATAATATTAACTCTATTTTAGAGCCTGCCTTTGAAAATAAAGATGTCATATTCATAAAGGTTTTTGATGCTAATGGTCTGATAGTTCATACAGGAGAAGATGTAGTACTCGGTTATGGCTCCAACTTGGATATGCCAAGGGTGCAAGAAAATGTCTTGAATAAGCAAGAAGCTTACACAGAAATCAATTCATCAGCACTGATTGTTGCGCGGCCAATCACGATGAATAAGACTCGGTTAGGTGGCATAGTGATGAGCTACTCCTTAAAGGCTGTGAAAGACGACATCGAGAAAAATAACACCATTATCAAGGATATTACTGAGTCAAGTCGAAGCTATAGCGCGGTGTTGAGCATAACCTTGACGATGTTCATGTGTCTGGTCAGCTTACTCTTTTCCATGTTATTAGCTAAGACGATGATTCGTCCGATTAATCAACTCCTACAACATTCGAAACGCATCAGTAAAGGGATTTTCCAAGTACCAAACAACATTCAGCGCAGTGATGAACTCGGAGAACTTGCTCAGGCGTTTGATAGTATGGATTCAAGCCTCAAGCAGCGGAATGAGGAAGTTGAGTTTTTAGCTTATAACGATCCACTGACTAAGTTACCGAATCGCTCTCAGTTTATTAAATGTCTTGAACGGTGTATTCATCGATGCAAACAGTCAAAAGAGGTGTTTGCGGTTTTTTTTATCGATTTGGACGAGTTTAAACGAGTCAATGACAACCTTGGGCACCAAGCTGGAGATGAGCTGTTAAGTGAAGTGGCTAAGACGTTAACTAACTCATTAAAAAAAATGGGGCAAATGACCACAAAGGAAGAGTCTCAATGCATGATCGCAAGAGTTGGAGGGGATGAGTTCTTACTCCGCTTATCAGGAGTTAAGACAAAGGAGACAGTATCTAAGTTTGCCTCTGATATTGTGTACTCACTAAAACAGCCTATTTACCTCAATTCCGTAGGTGAATCGGTAGTGGTTGGTGCGAGTGTTGGTGTTGCATTATTTCCTGATTCGGGAGACGCCTCTGAAGACTTGGTTAAAAGTGCAGATATGGCAATGTACAGCGCCAAAGAAAACGGCAAAGGTAGGTACTGTTTCTTCAACCAAAAAATCGAGCAGAAGATACTAGCAAGGGGAGTCATAGAAAAGGAGCTTAGAGCCGCTATCGATGACTTCTCTCAGTTTAGGCTCTTATATCAACCAAAGTTTGACCTGAAAGCAGGGCATGTCGTTGGAGTTGAAGCCCTGATACGTTGGCAGCATCCTACAAAAGGCAATATTTCTCCTATTGAGTTCATTCCTATTGCTGAAGCTACGGATATTATTCATACACTTGGTGATTGGATAGTAATGCAAGCCTGCAGAGATATTCAGGAGTGGGATTTAAGACATCACCTTCCTCCCGAATTTTATGTTGCGATAAACCTGTCTCCAAAGCAGCTCTATGGCGATAAGGCACTCCGAACATTCCAATATCAAACACAAAAACATCAAGTTGAAGTTACAAGGTTACATATAGAAGTAACCGAAACGGCCCTAATGTTTGATAAGGTAAGCGCAAAGAAAACGTTGGACGACCTTAGGAGTATGGGGATCAAAGTTTGGTTAGATGATTTTGGCACCGGATACTCTTCACTAGGGTTCTTACGAGAGTTCAATATTGATGGTTTGAAAATTGACCGAAGCTTTGTCAATGATCTTGAGTACGATATGAATGACCGAGCTTTATGTGCGGCAGTTGTTTCAATGGCTCACCAGCTAGGTATTAAGGTCGTTGCTGAAGGAATTGAAACAACTGTCCAGTCAAGCTTCTTAGCGCAATCGGACTGTGACTACGGACAAGGTTATCTCTTAGCCAAACCTATGTGTGCGGAAACGCTGTCGAAAAAACTTGAAACTGGGTTGAGCAAACCGAAACATACAAACGTTATTTATTTGAAGTGATTACGTCTTTTTAAACTCCCCCGTTTAACGCAGTGTTAGGAGGGTTACCTAACACGAGCGCAAGTTATCGCGATCAACGATGTACTAAGGAAGCAATATGATCTTGCCATCTAATCGTGTGGTTTTCGATTCAATAAGATCAATCGCGGTTTGCACTTCATCGAATGGCAGGTAGCGGTCGACGTCGAGCTGTATGTCGTTTGTGATGAAGTGATCTAGCATGGTCGTGAACGTATCACGGCGAACATCTTTACCTTCCGCTTCCTCCCAATAACGTAAGAAGAAGGTGCTGAAATCGATGTGTTGGCTTTTCGCGTACTCAAAGAAGCGTGGTTCGTAAAAATCCAGAGACAGCGTCCCATAGTTGATAAAGCGCCCGTTGTTGCCAAGGGTGTGAATAAGATCGGTTCCGGGTGAGCCGCCAATTGCATCAAAGGCAACGGTTGGCATCGGCAAGCCTAAAGCCTTAATTTGAGAAGCTAAATCGTCGTTTGCATCTAACACCCAACTGGAAGTGATTGGGTATTGTGTCGGCTGTGATGTAACGACAATGATTTTGAAGCCGAGTGATGCTGATAACTGGGAGAAGATCTTACCGATGGCTGAACTGCCCGCGTTGATGATCAACACATCTTCTTGGGTCAGCTTAGCCACTTCTGTCGTCAACACCCATGCAGTTAGCGCATTAATGTACAACTGACAGGCGTAGCCATTTTCTAGATGCTGAGGAATTTGGAACAGGTCATCAGGTGATACATCGACATAGGTCTGCCATGTTCCACTGGTTGCTACGAGCACTCGCTGATTTACCGCAAACTCAGTATGACTGGACTCTACAACTCTTCCTACCGCTTCAAATCCCGGTACTCTCGGCGGCTGGTGGCTATGTTTGTATTGGCCCACACCATAAATCGACAACAGATCACTAGGGTTGATGTTAGTCGCTTCAATTTGTACGCGAACTTTATCTTTGTCTAGCGCCCCTAAAGCGACATGTTCTAACTTGAGAGATTCTTTTGGCTGACCGAAACGGAACTGGCTAATTCGGGTATTTTGCTTAGTGTCAGTCATAGTTAGGGCACCTTTATGGATTATGAGTACTGCATTGATTTTAAGTGTAGCGTGTTCATAAACAATCTTGGGTCGCTAATATTGCTTAACATCGATGTTGTTGGCAATCGATTGTTTAAATTGAAATTAGTTAACCAAAAGTTGACCAACACCTATTTACAATGATTCCTAGTTTAATAACTGGGAGTTAAGAAAGATGAACGTGCCTGAAGTAATGTCTAAGTGGAAAACATTGCTGGCTCTGACCATGGCCTTGTTTGCTCTTAAGTTTCATCTACTTCTGATTTGGGGGTTATTTTGCTGGTTTTGGGGATGGGAAAATCTTCGCGCAAAAGAAGCCTTCTTTGTTGAACGTATTGAGCTAAAAGAACATCCAGTTTTGTTTACCTTAATCATCATCAGTTGGTTTGTGATGGGAGGGGTATATTTCTATATGGACAATAGAGTCTTTGAGTTTTTTAGCTCTTTGTAGCAAAGCAAAATTTAATAATTAGGATACGTTATGAAAATCTATTTAATTAAAGCGTCTGCTGGCAGCGATTACTCAAAATACAAAGCCTCTACGGGGGGACCTCCACAAAACATCTTTGCCGCCGCTGCTGCGACACCAAAGTGGTACAAGTTAGATATGGTTGATGAGACCATAGGTGCAAAAGCCGACCTTTATAATGATGCTGATTTGGTGGTGATATTTATGTCGACTCCAGATGCTTATCGGGCTTATGAGCTAGCTTCTAAATATAAGAAAAAAGGCAAAACAGTCATACTCGGGGGGTTACATACTCAGTTTAACTCTTTAGAAGCGGCAGTATATGCGGATTGTTTGGCGATGGGAGAAGTTGAGAACTACTGGGTTCAGTTACTCCGTGACGCTGAGTTTGGTTCGCTACAGCCTATTTATGAAAGCTCCGAGCCTGTCGATCTCAGTATGCTCAATCCATACCCAACAAATATCATCAATCCTGAAGCGTACAATTATACATGGTCAGTAGTTGTGACAAGAGGTTGCCCATTTAAATGTAACTTCTGTTTAGTGCCAAGGTTCTTTGATAAGTTCCAGAAAAGGCCAATCGAAAATATCGTCAGCGAGTTAGCGGATCTCAAGACATTAGGTATTGAGTGGGTTGAGTTACACTCCGACAATCTCACTCATGACCGTGAATATGCTTTGGCACTATTTAAGGCCATTGAGCCGCTTAACATGAGCTTCTATGGGGAAACGACAGTCTTGATTGCTCGTGACACCGAATTGCTTAGTGCTGCGGTGAAGTCAGGGTTCAAAGCTGTATTATTAGGCATAGAAACGCCATCTGAAGAGGCTTTAAAGGCTCAGAAAAAAGGCTTTGTGAAACCATCTAAAATGAAAGAGTACATCGCTGAGATAAGATCTCATGGTATTGAAGTATGGGGAGATTTTTTGTTCGGTTTTGATGAACATGACACTTCTATCTTCAAACAAACGCAGAAGTTCGTCGAAGATATCAAGGTTGATAAGGTGATCCCGCACTACATGATTCCGTTTCCCGGTTCGGAGTCTTTTAGTCAGCTAGAGCGAGAAGGACGACTTCTTACTAAAGTCCAAGTACGATGGTAGCCATCCGGTTTATCAGCCAAGTCG